>CANMAT010000037.1 GCA_947494865.1 Deltaproteobacteria bacterium | reverse complement strand
TTCCTTCGGGCAGCGTCGGCGCGCCCACCGATACGCAGGGCCCAGTGCGCCCCGAGCGCCGGTGGATCGTGCGCGCGACGAGCTCCTTGCCCGTGCCGCTCTCACCCACGATGAGCACGCTCGCCAGGGTGGGCGCGACATGCGCCACGATCTTGTAAACGTCGAGCATCGCGGGCGACGTGCCTACCAGCGCATGCTCACGCTGCGCAGGTCGAGCGGCGCTCTCGCGCAGCGAGCTGTTCTCGCGCACGAGGGCCCGCCACTCGAGCGCGCGCAGCACGAGAAGCTTGAGCCGCGCGAGGTCAACCGGACGCGGGACGTAGTCGTAGGCGCCCGCACCCATGAGGTCGAGCGCGTTCTCGGCGTTCGCGTACGCCGTGAACGCGATCACGGGCGTCTCCGGCGATGTCTTCTTCACCGCGGCGAGCACCTCTTGCCCACTAACCTGCGGCATCTGAAGGTCGGTGAGCACCACGTCGAAGGCCGTGAGATCGAAGGCGCACGCCTCGGCCCCGTCGGCGGCCTCGATCACGTTGTGCCCCGCTTGACGGAGCGCGCGGGCCATCATCGAGCGAGAGTCTTCGTCGTCGTCAACGAGCAAGATGCGGGCGATGGGCGAGCGGTTCATGCCGATGGCAACTGCAGCTCGCGTGCCGTGAATTTGTCTGGAATTCTAAAGGCTTTCGGTGATGAACGCCCCGGTGACGGCGAGCGGCTGGGGCGTTCTGGGCCGCCCTCCCAAAGCGACGCGCGCCGTCAGCGAGGCGTGCCGATCATGGGCATGAGGCCGCCTTGAGGCGCCGCGCCCGCGCCCGTCGGGCTGCCGATTGTAGCGCCGGGCACGCCCATGTTGCCCGCTGCGGGCATCGTGGCAGGAGCGCCTGCCGCGCCTCCCTCAGTCTGCGAGAGCGCGACGTCGACGGAGACCACCGCGCCCCCGCCCGACGAGTGAAACTGGAGCCGCCGCCCGAGCACGATGATGCACTCGCGCAGCGGGCCCGCGAGGGAGTTCTGGTCTTGCACCTCGACGCGCGACACGTTGCCCGAGGGCTCGACCGCGATGCGCAGCCCGAACTGCCCCGACATCTCGGGCACCATCACCATCGCCGCGGAGTAGCAGGTGTCGACGAGCGATGTGACGTCGGCGCGCGCCTCGGCCACCATGTCGCGCGTGAGCGTGCGCACGGGGTTGGTGTTGGGCACCAGCGTGGGGCGCCAGGGGCGCACCGTGATCGGCTCGAGGTTGGGCACGGGGATCTCTCCAGGCCGCGGGCGCTGCACGTCGACGGGCGCGTTGGACGCGGCGCTGCCGACCTCGCCGCTCCGGAGCGTGAACGAGTACGACAAGAGCGACGAGCCGCGCGTGGCGGGGAAGCGCCGCGTGCGCACCGCATTGAGCACGCAGGGCATCATGAGGAGCAGCGACGGGTCGGTGTTGCCGATGGGCTCGACGTCGCTCACTGTGCCGTCGGCGCTCACGCGCATGAGGGTGGTGATGCTGCCGCCGGCCTGCGGGCTGAGCGCGAGGAGGCCGCGGTAGCACGCGCGCACGGCCTCGTTGGACGCGACGAGGATGGGCTGCGCCACCTCGGGGCTCATCGCGATGCCGCCGCCGCGGCGGCCTCGCGGCGGGGTGGGCGCGGGTGACGCGGTCGTGGCCGCAGCGGGCGTCCACGCCGCGCGCGTCACGCGGATGGGCGCGAGGGAGATCTGCGCGGGGTCGGGCGGGCGCGGCGGAGGCGCGAGGTTGTTCGTCTGCGACGATCCGCACCCGGCCAGCACCCACGACGCCGTGGCCACGAAGGGCACAGCCATCAACCGGTAGAGAGACGCGCGCAATACCATTTCGAACCTACGCTTCTGTGGGGAGCCAATCGGGGCACCGGCGAGGCGCCCCGCCCGGAGGCGCGCGAGGATGCCAGAGCGCGGCGGAGAGCGCTCACGGGAAACGTCTCCGCGCCTCTCTCCGCCGCCCCGCTTCGTGAACGCGAGGGTGGGCTCTTGACGGTGGAGGGCATTACACTTCTGTCAACCCACCCGATGCTATCCGAAGAGCTCCAAGCGCGACTCGAGACCATCCCCACGGCCCCGGGCTGCTACATCTTCAAGAACAAGAAGGGCGGCATACTCTACGTCGGTAAGGCGAAGTCGCTGCGCGCGCGCGTTCGCCAGTATTTTCAGCCTGGCAGTTCGGACTACCGATACTTCGTGCCGCTGCTCGAGCGCACCCTGGGCGACATCGAGACGGTGGTGACCGCGAGCGAGAAGGAGGCGGTGCTCCTCGAGAATTCGCTCATCAAGCAGCACCACCCCAAATACAACGTTCGCCTCCGCGACGACAAAGACTACCTGTCGGTGCGCCTTGACAAGAAGGCCGACTGGCCGCGCCTCGAGATCGTGCGGCGGCCGCGCGTCGACGGCGCCGAGTACTTCGGGCCGTACCCAAGCGCCACCGACGCGCGGCGCACGCTGCAGCTCGTCAACCGACACTTTCAGCTTCGCACCTGCAACGACGACGAGTTCGCCGCGCGCACGCGGCCCTGCCTCGAGCACCAGATCAAGCGCTGCTCGGCGCCCTGCGTGCTCCCCGTCGACAAGGCAGACTACGACGCCCAGGTGCGCTACGTGGAGCTGTTTCTACGCGGGCGCAGCACCGAGCTCGTCGCGGGCCTCGAGCGCGAGATGAAGGCCGCCGCGCGCGACCTCGAGTACGAGCGCGCCGGGCGCCTGCGCGACCAGATCTCCGCGGTGCAGCGCGTGACCGAGACGCAGCGCGTGGCCGAGGTGAGCGACCGCGACCGCGACGTGTTCGGGCTGTACCGCGAGGGCGACTGCGCCGTGGTCACCGTGCTCCTCGTACGCGACGGCTTCGTGCGAGACACGCAGACCATCACCCTCGCGAAGGTCGAGATCCCCGACGACGAGCTCATCGCGCAGGTGCTCCAGTCGCGCTACGCGGCCGAGGGGGCGACGATCCCCGACGAGGTGGTGATCCCGCTCGAGCCCGAAGGCATCGAGGGCGTGCGCGAGTGGCTGGCCGAGGCGCGCGGCAAGGCCGTGGCCGTCGCGGTGCCGCAGCGGGGGTCGAAGTCGCAGCTCCTCGCGCTGGCCACCGAGAACGCCCAGCACGCGTTTCGTGAGCGGCGCGTGCGGGTGAAGCAGGCCGAGGGGCACGCCGAGGCGCTCGGCAAGGCGCTCGGGCTCGAGAAGGCCCCCGTGACCATCGAGTGCGTGGACATCTCGCACCACGCCGGCGACGAGACCGTCGGCGGCCTCGTGTGTCTGCGCGACGGCATGCCCTACAAGCCGCGCTACCGCGGGTTTCACGTGCGCACCGAGGCGACGGGCAACGACTACCGCGCAATGTACGAGGTGCTCTCACGGCGCTTTCGACGCGCCCTGAACGGCGACGAGGGATGGGAGTTCCCAGACCTCTTCGTGGTCGACGGCGGCCGCGGGCAGCTGGGCATCGCGCAGACCGTGTTGCAAGAGCTCGGCATCACGACCCTCGCCGTGTGCGCCCTCGCCAAGGAGCGCGAGAACGTGCTCGGCGAGAAGGTGGTGGACCGCGTGTACCAGCCGGGGCGCAAGAACCCGGTCACCATCCGCGAGAACGGCGCCGCCCTGGTGCTCCTCGCGCGCGCCCGCGACGAGGCGCACCGCTTCGCCAACAAGACCCGCGAGGCGCTCCTCAAGCGCAGGCAGCTGCGCAGCGAGCTCGACGGGCTCCCGGGCATCGGCACCAAGCTCCGCGTCGCGCTGCTGCGCCATTTCGGCTCGGTGTCAAAGGTCGCCGAGGCCACGCTCGCGGAGCTCACCACAATCGTGGGCGCGCACCGCGCCAGGGGCGTGTACGAACACTTTCACCCCGGCGTGATTCAGCTCCCCGAGCACGACGCGTGAGCACGTAACTTCGAGGCGCGGGCGAGAAGCGTTGCAACCCGCGCGTTCGCGTCGTTACGATGCCCACTGGCCGAACGAGGCGGAGGAGCGAATGGCGCGCGAGTTCACGCTGGGTGTCGAGGAGGAGTACCAGATCATCGATCCGGTCACGCGCGAGCTGAAGAGCTTCATCTCGCAGATGGTCGAGGCGTCGACGCCGCTCGACGAGATCGAGATTCAGGCCGAGCTCCACCAGTCGGTGGTGGAGGTGGCGACGGGCATCTGCGAAGACGTGGCCGCGGTGCGCCGCGACGTGATCAAGAACCGCCGCGCGGCCTCGCGTATCGCAGAGCGCGTGGGGGTTCGCATCGCGGCGGCGTCGACGCACCCCTTCTCGCAGTGGGAGGCGCAGCCCATCTCGCTCAAAGACCGGTATGTGCAGTCGGTCGAGGAGATGCAAGACGCCGCGCGGATGAACCTCATCTTCGGGCTCCACGTGCATGTGGCCATCCCCGATCGTGAGCTGGCCATTCAGGTGTTCAACCAGGCGCGGTACTTTCTCCCGCACCTCCTCGCCCTGTCGGCGAGCTCGCCGTTCTTCAACGGCCGCCGCACGGGGCTCCAGTCGGTGCGCGCGCTGATCTTCAAGCGCCTGCCGCGCACGGGCATCCCCGACCGCTTCGAGTCGTACCACGAGTTCGAGTCGTTCATCGAAACGCTCGTAAAAACAGGCTGCATCGACAACGGGCGGCGCGTCTGGTGGGACCTGCGCCCGCACCCGATGTACCCCACGCTCGAGTTTCGCGTGTGCGACCTCCCCACCCTCGTCGACGACGTGGTGGCCATCGCCGCGATGGTGCAGGCCATCGCCGCGAAGCTCGCGTGGCTCAAGCGCCGCAACCTGTCGTTTAACATCTACCGCTCGGGCATCATCGACGAGAACAAGTGGCGCGCGGCCCGCTACGGCGTGGGCGGCAAGCTCATCGACTGGGGCAAGAAGGAGGAGGTTCCTTTCGCCCAGCTCGCGCAGGAGCTCGTGGAGTTTGTGTGGGACGTCGCGGGTGATCTCGGCTCGCGGCGCGAGGTCGAAGACGTGCTCCGCATCGTGCGCGACGGCACCTCCGCCGACCGTCAGCTCGCTGTGTTCGAGAAGACGGGCGACCTCAAGGCCGTCGTCGACCACCTGCTCGACGAGACCATGCGCGGCGTTCAGTAGGGGCGACCGACGGTGGACGAGCGCGGCTTCGTACGCAGCCCCGGCGCGCGCATCGTGGTGGGCGCAGGCGGCCACGCCAAGGTGGTCATCGCCGCGATGGAGGCGATGGGCACCCCCGCCGATGCCGTGCTCGACGACAACCGCGCGCTGTGGGGCGCGGCGCTCCTCGGCGTGCCCGTTGTGGGCGGCAGCGAGCTGCTGGCCGCGTGGGAGTCGCCGCGCGTCGTCATCGCCATCGGCAGCAACGCGCGCCGCAAGCGCATCGCCGAGGCGCACCCGCACGCGTCATGGATCACCGTGGTGCACCCGAGCGCCCTCGTGCATCGCAGCGTGAAGCTCGGCGAGGGCGCCATGGTGATCTGGCGCGCGGTGATCGAGCCCGACGCGGTGATCGGCGCGCACGCCATCGTGAACTCGGGCGCGATCGTGTGTCACGACTCGACCGTCGGCGCCTACGCGCACGTGTCGGTCACGTCGGTGATGGCGGGCAACGCCCACGTCGGCGAGGGCGTGTTTCTCGGCATGAACGCGGGGGTGATCGGCGGCGTGACGGTGGGCGCGTGGAGCACCGTCGGGGCCGGCGCCTCGGTGGTGCGCGACGTGCCCCCGCGCTCGGTGGCGGTGGGTGTGCCCGCGCGGGTGATTCGCTCGCTGGAGGGGTGAGGGCGCCTATGCGGCGCGCGTGCGGCGCTGCGGCGGGGTGACCGTGACGCGCGCGGGGAAGAGCGCCCGCAGCGCGCGCACTGTGGTGGGCGCCGGGATGATGCCGCGCGCCACGGTGTCGTGGATGGGGCACAGCCAGGCAACGGCCCGGAACCGCGCGAGGACGACGTCTTCGCTCCGGTTGCAGACCGCACAGTGTCGCGTCGCCTTCTGCTTGCGCATTGCAGTGCCTCGATGAGTGTGATGGGGGTCGCGAAGGCGAAGCGAAGGGGCGGCTCTACGTGGGTCACGCAGCAGCCGCGCGGCGACCCGCTGGAGGCCACCACGAACGCGCCCGCGTGACAAGCGCCGCGTGGCTCAGCCCGTGACCTCTCGCGTGCGCGCACGCATCGCGAAGCGCAGCGCGAGGAGGAACATCACGGCGAGGAGCCCCGTGGCCCACACCGACACCTGCGCGCCGGTGCGAAACACCTCGTGGATGGTGGTCGCCTTCGCGGGCGATGGGATGGCCGGCGTGGCCATGGCGACCGCGCGGGCGAAGGCGCCGTTCCAGCTCGGGAGGAGCGCGCGCTCGTACCACGCGGCGGCGAGGGTGACGGCGACGTTGGCGCCGAGCGCCTGGCGCCACATCCACCCCGAGGCGCGTGCGCGCACGAGCACCCGCACGCCCGCGAGAAAGAGGAACGCCGCGAGCACGAGGCGCCCCACCTCCATCGCGACCATGCCGCGGCGGTGCGCCTGCGAGCACGCCCAGAAGGCGTACTGCACGGCCGTTTCGAAGCTGAGGGGCGTAGGGGGCGCCGCGCCGCGCACGAGCATCAGCGTGTCTTCGGCGACGCGCGCCTCGACGAGGCCGAGGCCCGTGGTGGCCAGGGCGACGACGGTCACGGACCACGGGCGCGGCGCCTGCGCGCTTTCGTCGGAGCTGTCGGTTGGGGCGTCCACGACGCGGCGTTCATACCCCCACGGAGCGCGTGGAGTCTACAGCCGCGCCACAGGGGTGGTCTCAGGCGAGGGCGTTGCGGAGCTCCGCGGCGCGGTCGGTGCGCTCCCAGGAGAACTCGGGGCGGCCGAAGTGACCGTACGCCGCCGTGGGGCGATAGATCGGGCGCAGGAGGTCGAGCTGCTCGATGATGGCCTTGGGGCGCATGTCGAAGTTGCGCATCACGTAGTCGGAGATCTTCTCTTCGGGCACGGTGCTGGTGCCGAAGGTGCTCACGTACACGCCCACGGGCTGCGCGACGCCGATGGCGTACGCGATCTGGACCTCGGCGCGGCGCGCGAGCCCAGAGGCCACCACGTTCTTGGCGATGTAGCGGGCGTAGTAGGCCGCGCTGCGGTCGACCTTCGTGGGGTCTTTGCCCGAGAAGGCGCCGCCGCCGTGGCGGCCCATGCCGCCGTAGGTGTCGACGATGATCTTGCGGCCCGTGAGGCCCGAGTCGCCCATGGGGCCGCCGATGACGAAGCGCCCCGTGGGGTTGATGAAGTAGCGCGTGTCGCCGTCGAGCAGGTGCTCCGGGAGGTGCTTCTTGATGATCTCTTCGCGCACGAACTCCTTGATCGTCGACTGCTCGACGGAGGGGGCGTGCTGCGTCGAGACCACCACGGTGTTGATTCGAACGGGCACGCCGTTCTCGTAGTCGACGGTCACCTGGCTCTTGGCGTCGGGGCGGAGCCAGTCGACGCCGCGGGTCTTGCGGGCCTCGGCGAGCTTGCGCGTGAGCACGTGCGAGTAGTGAATCGGCGCGGGCATCAGCTCGGGGGTCTCGTCGACGGCGAAGCCGAACATCATGCCCTGGTCGCCGGCGCCCTGCTCCTTGTGCTCGCCCTCACCCTCGTTCACGCCCTGGGCGATGTCGGGGCTCTGGCGCTCCACGGCGGTGAGAATCGCGCACGTGGTGGCGTCGAAGCCCATGTCCGAGCTGGTGTATCCGATGTCCTTCACGACGGCGCGCACGACGTCGGGGAACTCGATCCGCGCCGTGGTGGTGATCTCGCCCGCCAGCACCACGAAGCCGGTCTTGACCAGCGTCTCGCACGCCACGCGGGCGCGCGGATCTTCCTTCAGGATGGCGTCGAGAACGGCATCCGAGATCTGGTCGCACATCTTGTCGGGATGTCCCTCGCTGACCGACTCGGAAGTAAACTGGGTGCGTGCCATGGATCGAAATTCCTTTTCGCTATTGAGGTGCCGCCCAGCGGTACGACGCAGGCGGAGAGGTGAGGCAGATGTCGCGGGGCGTGTTTCTATCCGAGGCGCACGAGCCCTGCGACATCGACAACCGAAGCGCATAACGCCACCGCGCGGGGGGTGTCAATGCGCGGCCGAGTCGTTGCGCACCGCGGCGCGCACGTTCATTTCGCGCGCTTGACACGCCAGAACCAAAGTGAAACGCTCACAAAGGGCGCGTGACGATTCGGGTCTTCGCATCAGGACGCAGCGACGTAGGGCTCCACCGAGAGCACAACGAGGATAGCTTCGCGCTCCTGGAGCAGCACGGCCTCTTCGTGGTGGCCGACGGCATGGGGGGCCACCGCGCGGGCGACGTGGCGTCGCACATGGCCACCGAGACGCTGCGCGCGTTCTTCGACAGCACCGCCCGCGAAGACGCCACGTGGCCCTTTCACTACGACCCGTCGCTCTCGGCCGAAGAGAACCGCCTGCTCGCGGGCATCAAGGTCGCCAACAAGTCCATCTACGAGCGCAGCGCCACCAGCGACGACCACCGGGGCATGGGCACCACCGTCGTGGGCGTGCTCGTGTCTCCCGCGTCTTCGAAGGCCTACATCGGCCACGTGGGCGACAGCCGCTGCTACCGCGTGCGGGGTCGCTCCATCGCGCTCCTCACGCAAGACCACTCGCTCGTGAACGAGTACATGCGCGCGATGCCGCACCTCTCCGACGCGCAGCGCGACGAGCTCCCGCGCAACGTGATCACCCGCGCCCTGGGCATGAACGAGCGCGTGCTCGTCGACCTCGCGTGCGAGGACGCCGTGGCGGGCGACCGCTACGTGCTCTGCTCCGACGGCCTCTCGGGGATGATCACCGACGACGAGATCCTCGGCACGATGCTCGCTCACGCCGACCCCGATGAGGCCTGCGGCGCCCTCATCGCGCTCGCGAACCAGCACGGCGGCGAAGACAACATCACCGCCGTGGTGGTGAAGCTCGTCGACGCGCAGGGCGCCGCCGAGCGCGCCGCGCCCGAGGCCCCCGCGCCGAAGCCCGCCTCGTCGACGCGCGAGACGGTGCCCCCCACGGCCTCCGACTCGTAGCGATCACGCCGCGGCGAGGAAGTCGTCGCCCTCGCGCCACCCGCGCGCGACGAGCCACGCGCGCACCAGCGAGCGGGCGCCGCGCGCGCCCACCGCGACGAGCGCCACGTCGCGCCCGCGGTCGAGCGCGTCGGGCGCCACGATGGGAGCTCCGCGCGCGACGCGTCCGATCTTCTTCGGGTCGATGTCGACGAAGCGCGACGCCGCGAGGCCGTGGGGCTCGAGCGCGCGCGCGAGGCGACGGCCCGTGACGCCGGCGCCCCACACGGCGAGCGAGCGCCCCCGCGCGATGGCGGCGAGGCGCGCGGGGAGATACGCGGCGCGCGCGTCGATGAGCCGGTCGAGCGCGTAGCGCGGGTGCGTGAACGTCAGCCGCCCGGGGCCGTGGCGCCACGTGAACAGCGCCTCGGGCACCTTGGCCATGCGCCACCCGCGCGCGTCGAGGCGCAGCCAGAGGTCCCAGTCTTCGGGCCACGACGTCTCGCGGTAGGCGCCCACGTCGTCGAGCGCCGCGCGGCGCAGCACGGTGGAGGGGTGACACAGCGGCGCCTCGACGAAGAGCTCGCGCGCGTGGTCGTCGGGCGTGACGAGCGCGTTCTGCCACGCGACGTAGGCGGCCATGCCCGCGCCCGCGCCGTCGACCGTGACGCGCGTGCCCACCGCCGCGAGCGAGGCGTCGCGCGCGAGCATCGCGGCGCACGCGGCGACGCGGCCGGGGTGCGAAATGTCGTCGGCGTCCATGCGCGCGAGGAGCCCTCCGCGCGCGTGCGAGATCGCGACGCCCAGGGCGCCCACGATGCCTCGCGCGGGCCCTCGCACGAGGCGCACCCGCGGGTCGCGCGCGGCCACCGCCGCCACGATCGCGGCGCTCGCGTCGAGGGAGCCGTCGTCGACCGCGATGACCTCGCCCACCGCGGGCTCGATGAGCACCGACGCGAGCGCGGCCCCCACCGTCGCCGACGCGTCGCGCAGCGGCAGCAGGACGGAGATCACGGCGCGAGGAGAACGTAGGCCCCGTCGCGCGCCACGACCTCGCCGATGACGGCGGCGTCGAGGCCTGCGTCGCGGGCGGCGCGCGCGAGCCGCTCGGCGTCGGCGGCGGGCGCTGCCACGAGGAGGCCGCCGGACGTCTGCGCGTCGCAGGCGAGCCACGCGAGGGCCTCATCGACGCCCGGCGCGACTTCGAAGCGGTCGCCGGCGTGCGTGCGGTTGGCCCGCGTGCCGCCGGGGAGCACGCCGTCGCGCGCCAGCTCGGCCGCGCCCGCGAGCACCGGGAGCGCGCCCGCCGAGAGCGCCGCGCTCACGCCCTCGCTCGCGCGGAGCATCTCGCCGAGGTGACCCGCGAGGCCGTAGCCCGTGACGTCGGTGGCCGCGTGCACCGCGACGCCGAGCGCGTGCACGAGGTCGGCGGCGCGGGCGTTGAGGGCGGTCATGGAGCGGACGGCGGCCTGCATCGCTGCGCTGTCTTCGGTGATCCTCCCGCGCTTGAGGGCGGTGGCGAGCACGCCGGTGCCGAGGGCCTTGGTGAGCACGAGGCGGTCGCCAGCGCGCGCGCCGCCCTTGCGCCACACCTTCGCGGGGTGAACCGTGCCGATCACCGCGAGCCCGTACTTGGGCTCGGCGTCTTCGACGGAGTGGCCGCCCGCGATGGCGATGTTGGCCTCGCGCGCGATGTCGTTGCCGCCGGCGAGGATCTCACCCAGCACGGCGGCGCCCAGCGTCTTCATCGGGAAGCACACGATGTTGAGCGCCACGAGGGGCCGCGCGCCCATCGCGTACACGTCGGAGAGCGAGTTGGCCGCGGCGATGCGCCCGAAGGCGCGCGGGTCGTCGACGAGGGGGGTGAAGAAATCGGTCGTAAAAACAAGCGCCATGTCGTCGGTGAGACGAATGACGGCCGCGTCGTCGGCGGGGTTGAGGCCGACGATCACGTTGGGGTCGATCACCAGAGGCAGCGCGCGCAGAACCTGCGCGAGATCCGCAGCGCGGACCTTGCTAGCTCACCCCGCGCCGTGAGCGAGCTGCGTGAGTCGTACCTGGTCGGTGCCTGTCATGGTGGGTGCTTCGGCGACTACCACCAGACCCCGGCGCTGTGCAACGGGCGCATCGCCCTCCCGCAGCGGTGCGAGAGCACGTACGATGGCGGCGCGCGTCGCGCGTGCCCGCTGTGTGCACGCGCTCGCGAGAAGGAGCGACACGCCGATGGTTCGCACGCTCGCACGCACGACGGTGCTCGCGATGGTCTGCCTCGCCGCGCTGAGCGCGCAGGCGCAGCCGCGCACGCCGGCGCGCAGGCCCCCTCGCAGGGCCGCCGACGCGGGGGCGCCGACCGCGCCGCCTTCGTCGGGGGCCGAGCTCATCTCGGTGCCCGTGGCCGACATCGACACGATGCTGCGTCAGATGCGCGTGTGGCTGTTCAACCCGCCGCCGGGGGCTACGGGCTACGGCCTCAGCCCGCGCCCCGACGCCCGGGGCTTGTGGGCGCTGCTCCCGAGCTGCAGGCCGCGGCAGGCCGACGACCCGCGCGACCCCTGCCCCATCGACCGCGTGGTGATCGAAGCCGTCGGCGACGGGGGCGCGAGCGTCACCAACATGGACCCGCTGGGCGTCGCCCCGGGCGCCGAGTCGCGGCGCGTTCAATCGTTCGTGGTGCCCGCGAGCGTAGGGCGCGTGCGCGTGCGCATCATGGGGCTCAACAACGCCGTGCGCTACGAGGCCGTGGTCAACGCCGACCGCCTCGTGGAGCTCCCGGCCCCCGCGGGCAACGCCACGCTGGGCGGCTTCAGCTTCACGCTCGCGCAGTATCCCGCGCGCTGAGCGCGCTCACACCATCATCTGGTCGGCGAAGCCCTCGCGCGCGAGCCACGCCTCGACGGCCTCGGCGTCGTTGTGCGCGAAGTAGAGCGCGAAGCCCGCGCGGTCGCCCACGGGGCGCTCGGCGACCCACACCGCGGCGCCCGCCACGGCGGCCCTCCCCACCTGCGGCGCTACGCGCGGAAAGGGGTGCGACACCTCGAGCGGCGGCCGCACCACGAGGAGCACGCGCACGAGCTCGGACCACAGCCCCTTGAGCACGCCCGCGACGAGGTAGCGCAGCGCGCTCGACGCGTGGTGCTCGAGGTCGGGGCCCTCGGAGGTGCCCGAAGGGGCGCGCAGGATCACGAGCGGCGGGTCTTCTTCTTGGCGGGCGAGGCCGTGCGCGAGGAGCACGAGCTCGTCGTCGTCGAAGGCGATCACGTGGTGGCCGTCGGTGACGCGCGGGGTGAGCTCGTCGTAGCGCACGTCGCGCGACGCCCAGTCGCGCAGCATGTCGAGGGCGGCCTCGCGCGCGCCGGGGTCGTCGGGGGGCGCGCAGCGCTGCGAGAGGGCGCTGTGACCGAACACCTCCCAGAACCACTGGAGCGCGCGCGGGAGCTGCGCGGTCGCCGCGACGTCGCGGCGGCTCATGCGGTAGGGCGGGCACGCCCGGGCCACCTCGCGCGCGAGCGCGTCGAGCTCACCGCGGAGCGCGTCGTCGAGGGGACCTGGCGGCCGAGAGCTCACGGGCGCGGGAGCATGCACCAGATCGCCCTCGCGCGGGGCGGAGTTTCCACGCGACGTTCGCGGGGTGTTAGGAGCCTCACCC
>CANMAT010000036.1 GCA_947494865.1 Deltaproteobacteria bacterium | reverse complement strand
TGCCCGTCGAGGCGAGCGCGCCGCCGCCGTCGTCGAGCGCGGTGATGTAGTAGTAGACGCCCGGCTGCATGATCTGCACGCAAGGGATCTCGGTGCCCCAGCCCTGACCGAGCCGCTGCATCTCGCGGCGCTCGTACTGGCGCATGCCGTTGCCGCGAAAGTTCACGTACACGTGCGCGGCGCTGAGGGCGCTCGCGGGCTCGACGTACACGGGCAGCGGGGTGTTCTCGAGCTGCTCGGGCGCGGGGGTGTGCAGGAGCTCTCCGCCGCTCGAGGCGGGCGGGTTGCGCGGGTTCGGCGTGTTCGTCGGACCGGGCGGGCTCGTGCGACCGCCGCCGCTGCGACGACGCGCCTCGGCGAAGGCCTCGTTGATCTCGGGCGTCGCGAGCAGGGTGTCGGGCTCGGCGTGCGAGTCGACCTCGAGGGCGCGCGCCATCGCGGCCACGCCGTCGGCCTGGTTCTGCTGACCGCCGACGCGCACGATGCCGATCGACATGTGCACGCGCGAGAGCACCGCGTTCGAACAGCCGCTCGCTCCGCAGGTGCGCAGCGCGATGTTGAGCCGCTCGATCGAGCGATCGATCTCGAGGTCCTGGTAGTCCTGCATGGCCTGGCGCACGAGCGAGTTGGCCTGCGGATCGCGCGGCCCCTGCTGCGCGTGAGCGATCGCGGGCGCAGACATCACGAGCGCGGCGACGAGGAGGGTTGTGTTCCGGTACGTCGTCATGGGTGTATTCGGAGGGCTCCCCTCTCCTGGGCAGCCCTATTCCGCGGCGCGATCCTACACGGTTTCGCCCCCATGCGAAGACATCCTGTCACGGCCTCGTCGCAGAGCGCGCGCCCCGCGAGAGCCAGGCGCGACCGGTGTCGAGTACCTCGGCGCTCAGCGCACCAGGGCGCCGTTGGCGTCGATCTCGTTGAGCTCGACGCGGCGGTTCATCTGCCGACCCGCGTCGGTGCGGTTCGACTCGATGGGCTGGCCCGGGCCGTAGCCGCGCGAGGTCATGCGCGTGCCGTCGATGCCGTGATCCATGAGGTAGCGCCGCACGGTCTCCGCGCGCGCCGCCGAGAGGCGCTGGTTGTGAATCCGCCCGCCCTCGCTCGACGTGTGGCCGCCCACCTCGTACCGCAGCGCACGGTTCTGCTGCTGGTTGAGGAAGGCCACCACCTCGTCGAGCGTCACCGCCGCGGTGGGTCGCAGCGTGGCGCGGTCGAAGTCGAACTCGACGCGGAAGCGCACCCCGTGTTGCGTCACCTGAATGTGGGTGAACACCGGCGGGCAGCCCTGGTTGTCGACGGGCCCGGCCTCGTTGGGGCAGCGGTCGGTCGTGTCGACCACCGTGTCTTGATCGTTGTCGGTGTCGGGGCAGCCGTCCTGGTCGTTGTACCCGTCGGGGTCTTCGGGCTCGTTGCGGCAGTTGTCGACCGCGTCGGCGATGCCGTCGGCGTCGTTGTCGCCCTCGGGGCACCCGTCGTCGTCGAGGTAGCTGTCGCGATCCTCGGGGTCGAGGGGGCAGCCGTCGCGCGAGTCCGCGAGCCCGTCGCCGTCGCTGTCGGGGTCGTCGGGGCAGCCGTCTTGATCTTGAAACCCGTTGAAGTTCTCGGGCTGATCGGGGCACTGGTCGTCGGGGTCGAGGTACCCGTCGCCGTCGCGGTCGCCGGGGCCCTGCACCACCACCTCGCGGGGCGCGCAGCGCTCGGCGGGCGACATGCGCAGCGCGGCGCGCGCGTTCTCGTCGGCGACGGTCGCGTGCTCCTCGGCGTGGCGGATGTGGCCCTCCTCGAGCTCACGATCGGCGTACTCGACGTTGGCGCGCCCGAGGGCGAGCTCGCGCGGCGCGCACACGTACGCGCCGTTGCGGTCGGCCTGCACGAGGAGCTCGCGCGCCGAGCGAATGCGCCCTTCGAGGGCCGACGACGCGGTGCACCCGAAGAGCATCAGGGTGCACAGCCCCGCGAGGCGACGCGCCGCGCTCACCGCCCGCTCTCCTGGTGGCGACGGCGGGCGAGGTCGCGCGCGCGGTTGCCGTACTCTTCGGCGACGCCGGCCATGTCCATCGCGTTCTGGTACTCGGCCTCGGCGGCGAACTCGCGGGCCTTCTCGAGGTGCGACAGGGCGTAGTGATACTCGTACGGGGCGTAGTGCGAGGCGTCGACGGAGCGGGCCTCTTCGACCGCCTGCGCGGCGCCGTTGATCTCGACGACGTACCCGATGGGGCCGCACGCGGTCGCACCACAAAGCCCCAACAACGCCACTGTCAACGCCCGCTTCACGTCGGCGGAAGCTAACAGAGCGCCGAGAAAAGCGTCAACGCCAACGAACGAGCCCGCGCCCGAGGGCGCGCCGCGCGATCTTCGTTGACGCCGAGCGTACGGTGCCCTTCCCTTCGGCGCGCTGAAGGAGCGACGAGACATTTCATGGCCACGAAGACTGCATGGGGCGGGCGATTCGAACAGGAGCTCGACGCGGGCGCGGCGCGCTTTCTCGAGAGCGTGAGCTTCGACAAGCGGCTCGCGGAAGAAGACATCGCGGGCTCGCTCGCGCACGCCGACATGCTTGCCTCCATCGGGGTGCTCACGGAGCCCGACGTAGCGGCCATTCGCCGGGGGCTCGGGGCCATCCGCGCCGAGATCCGCGCCGGCACCTTCGCGTGGGACGCCGCGAAGGAGGACGTTCACATGAACATCGAGTCGTCGCTCACGGCGCGCGAGGGCGACGTCGGTGCGCGGCTCCACACGGGCCGCAGCCGCAACGACCAGGTGGCCACCGACATGCGCCTGTGGGCCCGCGACGCCTGCGCCCGCGTGGGCCGCAGCCTCGACCGCCTCGCGCTCACGCTCGTGACCCGCGCCGACGACGAGGTCGACACGCTGCTCCCGGCGTACACCCACATTCAGCGCGCGCAGCCCAACCGCCTCGCGCACCACCTCATGGCCTGGGTCGAAATGTTCGACCGCGACCACGGGCGCCTCCACGACTGCGCCATGCGCATGAACGAGAGCCCCCTCGGCTCCGGCGCCGTGTGCGCCACCACCTTCCCCCTCGACCGCGCGCTCACGGCGAGCCTTCTGGGCTTCGCGCGCCCCACGCGCAACAGCGTCGACGCCACCGCCGACCGCGATTTTCTCCTCGAGCTCCTCGCGGCGCTCGCCATCGCGTCGGTGCACCTGTCGCGCATCGCCGAGGAGCTCGTGTGGTGGTCCACCATGGAGTTCGGCTTCATCGAGATGGCCGACGCCCACGCCACGGGCTCGTCGATGATGCCGCAGAAGAAGAACCCCGACGTCGCCGAGGTGGTGCGCGGCAAAGCGGGCCGCGTCATCGGCGACCTCGTGGCCCTCCTCGTGGTGCTCAAGGGCCTTCCCCTCGGGTACAATCGCGATCTTCAAGAAGACAAGGCCCCCGTCTTCGACGCCGTCGACACCGTGCGCGACGCCGCCGAGGTGCTCGCCGACGCGATCGGCGCGCTCTCGTTCCGTCGCGAACGCATGCGCGCAGCCCTGGGCGCGGGCTACGTCACCGCCACCGAGGTGGCCGACTGGCTCGCCGCGCGCGGCGTGCCATTCCGCCACGCGCACGAGGTGGCCGGGCGCCTCGTGGGCCGCGCCATCGCCAGACAGTGCGAGCTCACGCAGCTCTCGCTCGACGAGTTTCGCGCGGAGCACCCCGCCTTCGACGAGAGCATCTACACCGCCCTCGACCCCGAGACCGCTGTCGAGCGCAGAGACATCGTCGGCGGCCCCGCCCGCAGGCAGGTGCGCGCCGCCCTCGCCGACGCCCGCGCCCGCCTCGAAGGCCGCGGCGCCGCCCTCGCGCGCACCGTCTCCGCCACGCCCTGACCGCTTCCTCTCCGCGCACGGTTGTGATCGCGCGTTGACACCCGCACCGTCGGCCTCGGTTGATGATCGGCGCGCGCGGTGCCTCGACGCCGCGCGAAGTTCCCCGCTGCGCGCGTTTTTCAGCGCGTGATGGCGTAGGGCACGGGGAGTGCTCATGTGCTCCGCCGCATCGTCACCCTCGGAGGTCCCGCATGGCACATCGCAGCACCCTGTCGGTCGTCGCGTTCGCACTGTCGCTCGGGCTCACTGGCGTCGCGCAGGCGCAGCACCGCCCGCACCGTCGCCACCAGCCCCGCACCGCCGCCGTCGCCGCCGCGCACGCCCCCGCGTCGCAGGGCGCCGCGCGCCTCCGCGAAGACGGCACCCTCGGCGAGGGCGAGGCCGACGACACCGGTCGCTTCACCCACGCCCGCGCGATCGACCTCACGCGCGGCGACGCGGTGACGTTCGCGGCCTCGTCGAGCGACTTCGACGCGCTCGTTCGCGTGCGCGGACCTCACGGCGAGTCTTTCGAAGACGACGACGGCGCGGGTCACGGCACCGACGCGAGCCTGCGCTTCGTGGCGCCCTCCACGGGGCGCTACACCGTCATCGTTACGAGCTACGGCGAGGGCGAGCTCGGCGACTTTCACGCCGCGCTCACCATCGCGCACGGCGGCGCCGACGCGGCCGTGAGCGCCCCCGACGACGACCGCAGCGACGACGTCGGCTGCGACGACGACGCCTGCGACAGCACCCCCGACGACGACGACGACGACCGCGCCGACGCGCCCGTCGCCGCGCAGCCCCAGGGCGCGGGCACCACCTACGGCATCTTCGTCGGCATCACGCACTACCAGGGCGAAAACGACGACCTGCCCAACACCGCCGACGACGCGCGGCACCTCGCGCAGGCCTTCGAGCGCGCCGGCTGGATGCAGCGCAGCAACGCCGTCGTGCTCACCGACGAGCGCGCCACCTTCGACGGCGTGCGCCAGGCCTTCGCGACGCTCGCGCCGCGCGTGGGCCCGCGCGACATGCTCGTGTTCTTCTTCGACGGCCACGGCAGCGCCGAAGACGTCGACCTGCGCGGCCGCGACATGACCCGCGGCGACCTCTCGCGCCTCCTCGACAGCGTGCACGGGCGCTCGCTCGTGGTGCTCGACAGCTGCAGCGCGGGCGGCTTTCAGTCCATTGTGCAGGGCCGCGGCGACCGCGCGGGGCTCTTCTCGTCGCGCGCCAACGAGGAGTCGTCGGTAGCCTCCGAGGTCAACTCCGGCGGCTGGCTCGCCTACCACTTTCGCCGCGCCGTGAGCGGCGGCGTGCGCCGACGCGACGACGGCTCCATCGACTTCGACGAGGTGAGCCGCTACGTGCAGGCGCAGTACCGCCAGAGCCGCGTGAGCGACCAGCACCTCGTGGCCGTGCGCGGCGACCGCCGCGGCGACTTCGCCATCGGCGGCGCGGGCGACGTGGCCGCCGCCCCCTCCGACGTGGCCGTCGCGCGCAACGACCGGCGCCGCGCGCCCGTGGTCGCCGAGGTTCCCCCCGCGGGCGACGAGGGCGACGCGCAGCAGGGCGACCCCAGCGCGGACCCCTTCAGCCAGGCGATGAACCTCGGCGTCGGCATGGCGACCGGCGTGCTCGAGTCGCTCACCAAGTAGCGCCCCCTCACCCGCCCTCGCGCGCCCCGCCGCCGCCTCCCAGCAGTTCCTCTCGCAACCTCTGCCGCAGCGCCCCGTGGCGCTCGATCGTGCGCGCCGTGTCGAGCGCGAGGCGCACGGCCCGCTCGCTCCCCACCAGCACCGCGAGGCGCCGCGCGCGCGTCACCGCGGTGTAGAGCAGCGCGCGGTTGAGCAGCACGAAGTGCGAGGTGTGAAGCCCGATCACCACCACGTCGTACTCGCTGCCCTGGCTCTTGTGCACCGTGGCCGCGTACGCGAGCGAGAGGTGGTCGATCGCGGCGCCCTTGTAGACCACCTCGCGGCCGTCGATCACCACGGTGATGGCCTCGGACTCGATGCGCGCGACCACGCCGACGTCGCCGTTCCACACGTCGAGGTCGTAGTCGTTCTTGAGCTGCATCACCTTGTCGCCCTCCGAGAGGCCCTTGCGACCGCGCGCGACGTCGGGGTTCAGCGCGGTCTGCAGCGCCTCGTTGAGCGCCTGCGCCCCGAGGGGCCCGCGGTGCGTCGGCACCAGCACCTGAACGTCTCGCACCGGGTGCACCCCGAAGGACCGCGGGATACGCTGCGCCACCGTGGCCACGAGCAGCTTCGCCGCCTGCTCGGCGTCGTCGCACTTGACGAAGTACAGCTCGCCCGACGGCGGCACCGGCGCGGCCCCCGCGGGCGCCACCGCACGCGGCGGTGACGGCGTCGGGGCCTCGCCGCGCAAGATGTCGTACGCGCCGCGAATGATGGCGCTCGCGCTCGCCTGACGAAACACCTCGGTGAGCCGTACAGCGCGCACGTCGGCGATCGCGAGGAGGTCCGCCAGCACGGTGCCCGGCCCCACCGGCGGCAGCTGGTCGGCGTCGCCCACGAACACCATGCGCGCGCCCCCGCGGAGGGCTCGCACGAGCGACGAGGCTAGCTGGATGTCGAGCATCGAGGCCTCGTCGACGAGCACCACGTCGGCGTCGAGCGGAGAGCCCTCGCTGCGCGCGAAGCGTCCCAGCCGCGGGATCCACTCGAGCAGCCGATGGATCGTCCCCGCCGGGTGCTGCGTGGCCTCCGACAGTCGCTTGGCCGCGCGGCCCGTCGGCGCCGCGAGCAGCACCGCGTGGCCCGCCGCCCGGTGTAGCGCTACGAGCGCGCGCACCGCGGTGGTCTTGCCGGTGCCAGGGCCCCCCGTGAGCACCACAAGGGGCTCGCGCATCGTGGCCTCTACGGCCTCGCGCTGCCTCGCGTTGAGGGCGCCCATCGCCTGCGCCACAACGGGCACTGCGAGGGCCCGCTCGGGCACGGCCACCACCGCGCGCTTCACCAGCCGCGCGAGGTCGCGCGCGAGGCGCACCTCGGCGTCGTAGAGCGGCGGCGGATACACCCTCCCCCGGTCGCACACGAGCGTCTTGCGCGCCGCGAGCTCCTCGATGGCGCGAGGCACCAGCGCCGGGTCTACCCGCAGCGCCTCGACCCGCTGCGCGATCTCTGCGGGGGGCAGCGCCGTGTGGCCCTCGTCTTTCGAATCGAGCACCGCGTAGAGCGTCGCGCCCGCGATGCGCCGCGGGTCGCTCTCGCCGATGCCCACCGTGCGCGCGATCTTGTCGGCGGTGAGAAAGCCCACGCCGTTGACCTCTTCGGCGAGGCGATACGGGTTGTCTCGAATCACCTTGGCGGTGTCGGCGCCGAAGCGCTCCCACACGCGGCGCGCGAGGGCGGGGCCCATCTCGAGGCTCTGCATGAAGGCCTTGCTCTCGACCTCGGCCCGGCGCGCGCGAAAGGCCTCTTGAATCTGCGCCGCGCGCGTCTTCCCGATGCCCTCGACCTCGCGCAGGCGCTCGGGGTGGTCGGCGATCACGTCGAGCGTAGAGGTGCCGAACGACCCGACGATGCGCTTCGCGATGGCGGGACCGATCTTGTCGACGAAGCCCGACCCCAGGAGCCGCTCGATGCCGTCGGCCGTGGTCGGCAGCTCGGGCACCACCGCCTGCGCCCGAAGCTGCGGGCCGTGCGATTTGCTCTCCTCGTAGCGCCCCGTGACGCGCACCGGCTCGCCCACCGCGACGTCGCCCAGGGGGCCCACCACGGTGGCCTCGCTGCCGTCGATCACCGTGAGCCGCAGCACCGTGAACGACAGATCTTCGGTGCGGTACACGATGCCCTTCACCACGCCCCGCACCGTCACGCTCGCACCGTCGCCCGGCCGCGTCGCCCCCAGCGGAAGTGTCGGCGTGTCGTCTGCCATCGCGCTCGACTTCCTATGTATCACCGTCGCGCCGCCGCGCGCAGTTCGGCGCGACATTGGCTGACACAGCGGTCAATCCCCGCGGTGGATGCTTGTGCTCTCGATGGGTGTGCGCATACTCGCAGCCCGAGAGGACGCCGCCGCCGCCCCCATGACCTTACGCTTCGCCTTCGCCTTCCTCGTGTCACTCACGGCGTGCAACGCCATCAACTCAGTCCCCGGGCCCGTCGACGCCGCGGCCCCCCTCGACGCGACGCCCGACCTGCCCCGCCTCGACGCGAACGTCCCCGAGGTGGTGGCCGACAGCGGCTGCCCCGCGCCCGCGCGCATCACCCCCGCGTCGCTGCCCGCCACGGGGTTTCTTCCCCCGGTGCGTGTGTTCTATCGCCGCGCGGTCGACGGAGACACGGTGCGCTTCGCCATCCCCATCACGGGCGAGATCGACGTGCGCATGCTGTGGGTCAACACCGAGGAGTCGCACGCGATCGACCCTCGCGACAACACCGTCTTCGGCGTACAAACCGGCAACTGGGCCATGGCCGTGATGCCCATGGTGGCCGAGTATCAGCTCGCCTTTCAGGCCAACCCCGCGCGCCCCGGCCAGCCCATGCTCGACATGTACGGCCGCCGCCTCGCGCTCGTGTTCGCCGACGGCGAGCTCTGGCAGACCCGCCTCGTGCGCGACGGCTGGTCGGCCTACTACACCGACTTCGGCTGCGCCCCGGCGCCCCTTCACGACGCGCTCCTCTACGCCGAGGCCGAGGCGCGCGCCAACCGACGCGGCATCTGGGCCCCGATGCACCCCACCGACTACGCGGAGGTGTTCACCCGCTGGATCAGCACCCGCTGCCGCCCCAACCCCTTTCGCTCGCAGCCCTACTGCATGTGATGGCGCCCCCTTCGTTCGTCGTGTTCGGTGACGATTGGGGCGCGCACCCGTCGAGCGTTCAACACCTCTTTCGCCGCATCGCCCGGTCGCACCGCACGGTGTGGGTCAACACCGTGGGCCTGCGCCCGCCGCGGCTCGACCGCGCCGACGCCGCGCGGGTCGTGCGCAAGCTCCGCGGCATCGCGCGCGGCGCCACGAAGACCCCGCAGAGCGCCCAGCACGCGGAGGCGCTCGACCTCCACGTGGTGTCGCCCCCGATGGTGCCCTTCATGCGCCCGTCGCCGCTGCGTGCGCTCAACCGCGCGACGGTGTGTTCCGCCGTGGAGGCCCTCGCGAAGCGCCTCGACGTGCGCGACCCCATCGTGCTCACCACCGTGCCCAACGGCGTCGACGGCGCCGGCCTCGCGGGCTCGCGCACCCTCGTCTACTACTGCGTCGACGACTTCACCAACTGGCCCGGCGTCGACGCCCTCGCGGCCGCCTCCATGGAGCGCGAGCTCCTCGACGCCGCCGATCTCGTCGTGGCCACCAGCGCCCACCTCGCCGCCACGCGGCGCTGCGCGCGGGGGGCCACCGAGCTCCTCCCGCACGGCGTCGACGTCGATCACCTGGCGCGCGCGAGCGACCCCGCCACCGCGCCCCTCGACGGCGTGCGCCGCGGGCGCCCCGTGCTCGGATACCTCGGCCTCCTCGACGCGCGCCTCGACGTCGAGCTCGTCACCGCCGTGGCCCGCGCGCGACCCGACTGGGACGTTGTGTTCATCGGCCCCAGCGACGCCGCGCCCGACGCGCGCCTCTCCATGGCCAACGTGCGCGTCATGGCCGCGGTGCCCTACGCGAAGCTCCCCGAGGCGCTCGCCGCCTTCGACGTCGCCATTCTGCCCTACTTGCGAAACGAGCTCACGCGCTCGATCAATCCGCTCAAGCTCCGCGAGTACCTCGCCTCGGCGAGGCCCGTGGTAGCGACCTCGCTGCCCGAGGTGAAGCGCTTCGAACCCCATCTCATGGTGGCCGACACACGCGACGACTTCATCGCCGCCGTCGAGCGCGCGCTCGCCGACACCCACGACCGCCGCGCCGAGCGCCGCGCCCTCCTCGCCGACGACACCTGGGACGCGCGCGCCGACCGACTCCTCGCCCTGTGCCACGCCGCCCACACACGACCATGAACCTCGCCTCTCGCATCGACTCGCTGCTCGGCCGCCTCGACTCGCGCGGCGTACGCCTCTGGGGCCCGGGGCTCGCGCGCGCCACCCTCGAGCGCGAGGCGCCCGACCCCGCGCGCCCGCTGCACCTCTACGTGTGCTTCGCCGACCACTTCGAACCGCGCTGGCGCAAGCCCTCCCTCGACCTCGAGCGGCAGCGCGTGGCGCGCTGGGTCGACGAGTATCCCGCCCTCGCGCAGCGCCACCGCGACTCCTTCGGCCGCAGCCCCGTGCGCACGCTCTTCTTCCCCGTGGAGGAGTATCGCCCCGAGCACCTCGACGCGATCACCACGCGCGTGCGCGACGGCCTCTTCGACGTCGAGGTGCACCTGCACCACGACGACGACACCGCAGACAACCTCCGAAGCACGCTCACCGATTTCGCGCGCACCCTCCACGACGCGCACGGCCTCTTGCGCAAGAACGCGGAGACGGGCGCGATCGAGTACGCGTTCATTCACGGCAACTGGGCGCTCGACAACGCGCACCCCGCGGGGTTGTTCTGCGGCGTGCCCGACGAGCTCTCGGTGCTCGTCGAGACGGGCTGCTACATGGACATGACGCTCCCCTGCGTCCCCTCGCCGGCGCAGGCGCGCATGGTGAACACGATCTACTATGCGAAGGGTCGCGAGGGGGTCTCGCGCGCCCACGACACGGGGCGCCCGCTGCGCGTGGGCTCGCAGCGCGCGGAGGGCGAGCTGCTGCTCGTGCCAGGACCGCTGGGGCTTCACTGGAGCTCGCGTGCGAAGGGCGTGGTGCCTCGCATCGAGGCCGCGATGCTCGAGCCCGAGAACCCCGTTCCGCTGGCCGACCGTGTGCGCGCATGGGTGAAGTACGCGCCCGCGCTGTCCGGTGCGCCCAACCACCGCTTTATCAAGCTGCACGCCCACGGCTGCAACGGCGACGCGCCCGACTGGTTTCTCACCGCGGGTGGGCCCTTCGACCAGATGCTCGGCATCCTCGAGCACGAGTGGAGCGACGCGCGCTCCGTGTTCCTCCACTACGTGACGGCGCGCGAGATGTACGAGTGCATCAAGCGCCTCGAAGCGGGCGCGTAGCGCGCCTCACCCGACGACACACGGAGACTGACGATGAAGGTGCTTGTGATCGGAGCGACCGGAGCGACCGGCGTGCACGCGGTGATGATTTTGCTCGCGGCGGGCCACGAGGTGACGGCCTACGCGCGCAACCCCGCGTCGGTGACCGAGGCGCACGCGAAGCTCCGCGTGGCGCAGGGCGATGCACGCGACGCCGCCGCGCTCGACGCCGCCGTGGCGGGACAAGACGCGGTGCTGTGCGCCTTCGGGCCGCGCAGCCTCGAGAAGAGCGACGTGCAGGAGGTGCTCTACCGCAACCTCGTGGCGTCGATGAAGAAGCACAACGTCAAGCGCTTCGTGAACCTCTCGGCCTGGGGCGCGGGCGACTCGGCGAAGCACATGAACCTCTTCTTCAAAGTGTTTTCGAAGACGGTGCTGCGCCACGTGTGGCCCGACAAGGAGCGCGGCGAGCGCACCCTCCTCGACGCGGGCCTCGACTACGTGAACGTGCGCCCCGGGAGGCTCCTCAACGAGCCCGCGCGCGGCGGCGTGAAGGCGGGCCTCGCGCCCGGCGGCATGAAGTCGGAGCTCACGCGCGAAGACCTCGCGCGCTTCATGGTCGATCAGCTCACGAGCGACGCCTGGCTGCGCAGGTCGCCGCTCGTGGGGTACTGAGCCCCCTACAACAACGGAAACTGCGTCCAGTCGTCGCCGGGGCGCCGCAGGGCGTTGTACTCGCAGAACGACACCAGGTTGCCGCGCGTGTCCATCGTGTGGTGGCAGCACGCGCTCACGCGATCCTGGTCGTAGTTGAAGCGGTCCATGAAGGGCTTGATGGCCACGCTGAAGATGTCGCGGGGCCGCACCACGCGCCCGAGGAGCTTGCCCGCCGCCTGCGCCATCGCGCCCGACGCGCTCGACCCCAGGGTGCTCTGCAGCTCGCGCTTGTCGAGCACGGTCTTGGCCGCCACGGTGTCCATCACCTTTGCGAGGTCGATGTACTTCACCACGTTCTCGTGGAGCCCGAAGCGCCTATAAAACAGGGTGATCCAGCCGCATCCGGGGTGGCTGCAGGGGATGGGTGCCCAGTCGTCGGGGCGCATGCGCAGCCGCGCCGCGCGGAGCACCTCGGAGGCCACGTCGGAGAGCGTGAGCCGCTCCATCGCGTCGGGCGCGAGGTCGTAGCGGCCCGAGTAAGTCGCGGGTTGGAGCGCCACGAGGCGAACGTTCTCATGGTCCATGCCGAGGCCCACGACGTCGCCCACCTCGCGGAGGTTTACGCCCCGCGCGATGGTCATGGTGAGCTGCATCGCGACGCCCGCCGCGTCGAGCATCGCGAGCACCTTCTCGCGCACGCCCGCGAGCGTGGCGTCGCGAATGGCGCGGTCGGTGTCGCGCGTGAGCCCGTCGAACTGGAGCAGCACCATCACCTTGTCGCGGTGCTTCACGAGGCGCTCGACGGCGCTCGCGTCTTTCGAAAAGATGATGCCGTTGGTGGGCACGTACACGCGCTTCACGCGGGGCTCGTCGCAGAGAAACTGCACCATGTCCCAGAAGCGCGGGTGCAGCGTGGCCTCGCCGCCGGTGAGCTGCACCGAGTCGGCCTCGCCCTTCTTGTCGAGCATCGCGAGCACGTGCGCGCGAAAGGTCTCGAAGGGGATCATGCGGTCGCCCTTCGCGTCGCTGTAGCAAACAGGGCACGCGAGGTTGCACGCGTCGGTCACCTCGACGAGCACGGTGCAGGTCTTCGTCGCGCTCTGGTCGGTGAAGTCGTCGCAGCAGCCCGTCGACGGGTCGCAGCAGCTCGCCCCGGGGATC
>CANMAT010000035.1 GCA_947494865.1 Deltaproteobacteria bacterium | reverse complement strand
GGCGACCTCGTGCACGAGGTGGCGCCGTACATTACGCAGACGCGCGCCGAGCGCACCGTGAAGGCCGTGGCGAAGGGCGCTGCCGCCGTGCGCGGCCTCGCGGCGAAGGTGCCCGGCCTCGCGGCGAAGGCCGTCGCCACCGTGCGCGACGGTGAGTTTCGCGCGCAGGTTCGCGAGGATCTCAACCTCGCGAAGGACATCGCGCAGGGCAAGGCCCGCGAGCGCTTCGCCCCCCTCATGGATCGCCTCGCCCACCGGGCCTTCTTCTCGAAGGACCCCGTGCAGACCGCCCCCTCCGCCGCCGCGGGTTACGCCCAGCCCGTCGCGATGGCGTAGCGCCCCTCTCGCATCTCGTTCATCGCCCCCTCGTATCTATTCGTACCTCGCTCGGTTCTTGCGCCACGGCGCGAATGGGCGACAATCGCCTTTGCATGGACAGCGTGCGACATGCGGCGGCGCTCGCGTGCTCCGTTGCGGCGCTGGCCGCGGCGGGCGCGGGCTGCGAGGTGGTGGTGTCGGCGGGCTCCGTCACGCTCCCTCCGTCGTCGCGTGACCGCGAGCCGGTGAGGCCCTTGAGGGAGGTCACCGCCCCCGGCGCGGCGCCGGGCATTGCGACCGACCAGGTGTTCGTGCGCGACCTCGCGGCAGGCGCTTCGCACGTGTGCGCGCGCACCGTCGAGGGCTTTGCGCCCGTCGAGGGTCGCGTGCGCTGCTGGGGCTCGAACGCGCGAGGTCAGCTCGGGCGCGGCACCCTCGGGGGCTTCTCGCCCGAACCCTCGCTGGCGGGACGCGGCGTGCTCGCACGACAGATCTTCGCGGGCCCCAACCAGACCGCGGTGCTCGACAGCGACGGGGCCTTCGGGCACTGGGGTCTGCACGCGCCTCTCGGCGACGACGTGACGCCGTGGTCGAAGCACGACACCCCTGGCGTCGGCCCGCTCGCGGGCGTGGCCTTCGGCGGGCGCTTCGCCGTCGCGTGGGACGAGGGCGGTCGGCTCATCGGGTGGGGTGAGCCCGGCGGAGCGAGCTTCACCACGGCGTTTCTTATCAAGCCCGTGCTCATTCACCTGGGCTTCGGCGTGCGACAGGCGTCGGTGTGGTCGCGCTCGGCGAACGGCCACGGCTGCTTCGTGATGAACAACGACTTCGCCGCGTGCTGGGGCAACAACGACGCCGAGCAGCTCGGTCGAACGCCCTTCGAACTAGGCATTTTTCACGTTCCGCTGATCGCTCACGTGGTGCGCGTCTCGGTGGGTGATGGGTTCTCGTGCGCGTTGCGCGACGACGCCACCGCGTGGTGCTGGGGCGACAACCGCGCGGGTCAGCTCGGCGACGGCACGGGCATCGGCACGGGTCTCCCCGCGCGGGTCAACGTGAGCGCGCAGGTGTTCGCGTTGACCACGGGCCGACAGCACGCGTGCGCGCTCGCCCGCAACGGCACCGTGTGGTGCTGGGGTTCGAACGCCTCGGGGCAGCTCGGGACGCCCGCGGTCGAGTCGCTCTCGACGGTGCCCGTGCTCGTGGTGGGCCTCCCCAAGGCCACCGACGTGGTGGCGGGCGACGACTTCACCTGCGCGCGCACGGAGGACGGTCACGCGTACTGCTGGGGCGACAACGACATGGGGCAGCTCGGCGATGGCACCACCGTGCGCCGCGCCGAGCCCCGCCCCGTGGTGTTGTAGGCGCTACGGGAGTTCGGCGTCGACCACGAGGCTCGAGGGGGCGCTCGTGGTGACGTAGATGTAGTAGGTGCCCGACGGGAGCATGGCGCTCGACGAGCGCTCGTTCGAAGGCGAGGTGCCCGTGCACATGCGCGTCATCGAGTCGGCGCGGCAGGTGGTGCTGCCGACGGAGTCGAAGCCCACGTAGAGGTTGACCCCCGCGGGCGCCGTGTACGTAAAGGCCACGCGCCCGAAGGTGGAGACCTGCACGGCGAACACCATGTCGGGGCCCGTGCGGCCGCAGCCCGTGTTGAGGTTGTCGGAGGCGCCGCAGGTGGTGAGCACCGTGCGGCTGCGACCGCGGCGGGCGATGACGGGCACGTCGGCGCCGCAGCCGTCGCCGCCCCGGAGGGCCGGTGCGCAGACGACGCAGCCGTCGATGCAGCTCGCGTAGGTGAGGCACGCGCCGCTGCCCGTGCCGGGGCAGAAATCGACGGGGCCGAAGGGCACGCAGGCACGGCACACGGGCGGCGCGTCGGGTGTGGAGACATCGGGCCGAGACGGCACATCGACGACGGGCGTAACGTCGGGGGGCATGACGTCGGGGGAGATGGTGGCGTCAGGGGAGATGGCGGCGTCAGGGCGTGGCGCGTCGAGGGCGGCATCGGGGCGAACGACGTCGGGTGTGATCGGGACGTCGGGTGTGATCGGCGCGTCGGGCCTGATCGGCGCGTCGGGCCCGGGCGTCGCGTCGAGCGCGGCGCCGTCGGCCGCGATGGGACGCTCGATGGCGTTGGGGTCGACGGTGCCGGAGCACGCGACCAGGGAGAGTACAAGCAAGGGGGCAGCGGCCCCGAAGGTCTTCGGCGTCACAAGCGCGGGAGTGTACTCGAAGGAGGAGAGGAGACGCGCGTTCGCGACAGCGCAAACGGCTGCGGCGCGAGGGCCGCGCGGGGAGCGATCAGAGGCGGGTGAGGTCGACGCCGTGCTGCGCGGCGTAGGCCGTCAGACCGATGCGGTCGATGGTGCGGATGTCGCGCGTCGAGACCGTGATGCGCACGAAGCGCCCGAGCTCGGGCACGAACAGACGGCGCTCTTGCAGGTTCGGAAACTGCCAGCGCTTGGTCTTGATGTTCGAGTGCGAGACCTTGTTCGCGATCTTGCGGCGTACGCCGGTGAGGTCACTGCTTGCCATGGTGCTGCCTCAGTTCTTCTTCGGGTTGGGGAGCTTGCCTTCCTTGTGGACCTGGTGGGAACGGCACCACTCGCAGTACTTGCGGAACTCCAGCTTCTCGGTGGTCGTCCGCTTGTTCTTGGTCGTGTAGTAGTTGTTCCGCTGGCAGTTCGAGCAGAACAGCCGGATCATGTCTCGCATGGCAACGCCTCGAAATTGGACGTAGAAACCGCCAGGTAGGGGCGGCGTCAGGGGGCGCCAAAGATACACGAACTGTATAGTAGTCAAGGGATTTCGCGCATCATTGTGCGCAACGCCCTTCGATATGCGCGTTGTCGTAGAAGAAATTGCGTTTCGTACGATACCTTTCGCAGACCGACCGACATGACCATCACCGTGCCGCTCCCTCAGTTGAGCCTCCCCCACGTTGACACCGCGCCGCCGGGGGCCCTGATCGCCGGTTTGCCGCGCGCGCGACGGGTGTACGTCAACCGCAGCCTGCGGATGGAGAACGTCGAGTGGGTGGGCTTCGATATGGACTACACCCTGGCCATCTACCGCCAGGCCGAGATCGATCGGCTGAGCATCGAGGCCACGGTGAAGAAGCTCGTCGACCGGGGGTATCCCCCGCAGCTCGCCGAGGCCACGTACGACACGCGCTTCCCCATTCGCGGATTGCTCATCGACAAGCGGCACGGGCACATCGTGAAGATGGACCGGTACAAGTTCGTGGGGCGCGCCTACCACGGGCTGCGCGAGCTCACGCGCGACGAGCGCCACGAGCTCTACCACGCGCGCAAGGTGAGGGTCGCGCCGCCGCGGTACCACTACATCGACACGCTCTACGCGCTGCCCGAGGCGGCCCTCTACGCGGGCGCGGTAGACCTCCTCGAGCGCTACGGGCACAACGTCGACTACCACGAGCTCTTCGACGACATTCGCCAGTGCATCGACGAGGCGCACCGCGACGGCTCCATCGTCGACGTGATTGCGAACGACCTCCCGCGCTTCGTCGAGCGCGACCCGGGCCTCGCGCCCACGCTGCACAAGCTCCGCTCGGCGGGCAAGAAGCTCTTCATTCTCACCAACTCGCGGTGGGCCTACACCGAGCGCATGATGACGTACCTGCTCGCGGGGCAGCTCCCCGAGTATGGCTCGTGGCGGAACTACTTCGACCTCGTGTCGGTGGCGGCCACGAAGCCCGCGTTCTTCACCGAGAAGCGGCCCTTCATGGAGCGCGTGTTCGAGCACGGCGCGGAGACCGTGCGCCCGGCCTACACCCTCGAGCGCGGGCGCGTGTACGAGGGCGGCAACCTGCGCGATTTCGAGCGCATGATCAACGCGCAGGCCGACCGCATTCTCTACGTGGGCGACCACATCTACGGCGACATTCTGCGCAGCAAGAAAGACTCTGCGTGGCGCACCGCGATGATCGTGCAAGAGATGGAGTCGGAGTTCGACGCGATGGGCCGCACGCGCGACGACGTGAATGAGCTCGACGGCCGCGCCCGCCAGCGCGACCGCCTCGAGGACGAGATCCGCTACCAGCAGGTGCTCTTTCGCGCGGCCGTGAAGCGCAGCGGCGACGATGACCCCGAGGCGGTGACGCTGCGTCGCACCATCGATCGGCTGAAGGGCACGCTGCGCGAGCTCGACGCCTCGACGCGCGCGATGCACAAGGCCACCGACGCGGCGTTTCACCCGTACTGGGGATCGCTCTTCAAGCAGGGGCTCGAGCTGTCATCGTTCGGCGACCAGGTGGAGGAGTACGCGTGCCTCTACACCTCGCGCGTGTCGAACCTCGCGAACTACCCGCCGGCCCATTTCTATCGCTCCCCGCGCGACCTCATGCCGCACGAGATGTGAGCGCTACGAGGGGCTGCTCGCGCGGCGTCGGTCGAGCGCGCTCGTGAGGATGCTCGCGTCGAGCGACGGGAGGCGGTCGAAGCACAGCCCCATGCCCGCGCGGGGGGCGCCCCGGGGGCAGTGCACGACGCGGGCGTCGGTGGTGATGCGGTGCCGCGTGCCGGGCACCGTGAACGACACCGTGAGCCGCTCGCCGGGGTCGAGGAGCAGGTCGACCGCGAGGAACATCCCCGTGGCCGAGAGTTCGGCGCAGGCGACCTCGATGGGGCAGTAGAAATGGTTGCTGAACACCGCGGCGGGCATCGAGACCCGGCTGCGAGGGCTGCCGCGAACGCCTCTGGAGACCGCGCTTGTCGTTTCCATGGGGGCATCGTAGGAGCACGGTGGCGGCGCTCGCCAGAGATCGACAGCCCCGCGACGGAGCCACGCCAATGTTGACCCCACGCGGCACGCAGGCATCTGACCCGCCGGGGTTGTGGGCGCCGCTGCGTCACCGCGAATTTCGGCTCCTGTGGGCGGGCTTCATCGTCTCGCACGTAGGTGATTTCGTTCAGCTTATCGCCCAGAACTGGCTCGTTGTGGGCCTCACCCGCTCGGCCCTTCGGGTGGCCGTGGTGGCCTTCGCGCAGGCGCTCCCGCGGCTCCTCGTGTCGCTCTTCGCGGGGGTGCTCGTCGACCGCGTCGACCGTCGCAGATTGCTCGTGGTGACGCAGTCGCTCGCGGCCCTCCAGAGCGTGCTGTTCCTCGCGCTGGTGGTCACCCATCGCGTCACGTACGGCGCCCTCGTTGCGCTCGCCTTCGCCTTGGGGCTCCTCGACTCGCTGAACCTCACCGCGCGTCAGGCCGTGATGCCCACCCTCGTGCCCCGTGAGCTCATCGCGCGCGCGGTCGCGCTGCAGTCGCTGGGCGTGAACGTGACGCAGATTCTCGGCCCGCTCGTGAGCGCGCTCGTGCTGGGGCTCCTCGGCGTCGCGGGGTGCCTCGCGGTCAACGCGCTCTCGTTCACGCTGCTCATCGCCACCCTGGTGCGTCTGGAGCTCCCGAAGACCGAGGCGCCGCCGCCGGGGAGGAGCTTCACCGACGACCTCCGCGAGGGCGTCGGGTACGTGCGCTCGCACCCCGAGGTGCTGCACCCCATCGTGTTCGCCTACGCGCTGGGGGTGCTCGGAATGCCCCTGGTGCGCCTGCTCCCGCTCTTCTCGCGCGTGGTGCTCGCGACCACGCCGCAGGGGTACAGCCTGCTCGCGGCGGCGTCGGGCGTCGGCGCCCTCGCGGCGAGCCTGCTGATCACCGCGCGGGCTTCGCGGGCCGACCTCCCGCGCAACGTGGTGGCCTCGGGGGTGACCTTCTCGGCGGCCCTCGTGGCCTTCGCGTTCACGCGCTCGTACGCGCTCTCGTGGGTCGTGCTGGTGGTGTTCGGCGCGTCGCAGATGGCCTTTCGCTCGGCGGTCGTGACGCTGCTGCAGCTCGAGGTGCCCGACCGCATGCGCGGCCGCGTGATGTCAGTGCTCTCGATCGATTTCTCGCTGTGGTCGATCGGGGCCACGGTGGTCGGCGTCGTCGCCGACGCGCTCGCCCGCAGCCACGCGCGGCTCCCGGCGCGCGTCGACCGCTCGCTCCTGCCGCCCGACGCCGTCGCGTGGGGCCTGTCGCGCTCGCTCGCGCTGCACGGCGCGCTGTGCCTCGCCGTGATGCTCGCCCTCGCGGCGCCCTTTCTCCGCGCCGCCGCTCCCCGGAAGGATGTTGCATGAACCGCGTGGTCTTCGGCCTTCGCGCGCAGATCGTGGTCGCGCTGCTCGTGGTGCTCGCGATCGCGGCCACGCTCGCCATGGCGGCGATTCAGCCGCTCACGGCCGCGTCGGGGCGCCTCACGCGCAAGCGCCTCGGGCTCACCCTCGCGCGCTCGGTGGCCGGCGAGGTGGCGCTCTCGCGCTCGACCGACGACGTGCGCGACCTCCTGCTGCAGTCGGTGGGCGACGTCGGGCTGCGCGGCGCGGCGCTCTATGATCTTCAGCGGCGCCTCGTGGTGCGCGCGGGCACCCTGAGCCTGCCCTCGTCGCTGCGGCCGCCGCGGCTCATGGACGACGCGCGCGAGGCCGGCGAGGTCATGGGCGTCGTGGTGTTTCTGCCGGGCCGCGGTGTGTTCGTGGCCGAGACCTCGCTCGCGCCGAGCGCGGCCGAGCGGGCCGTGCCGATGCTCATTCTGCTCTACACCGCGTCGGCGGGCGTGCTCGCGCTCGTGGTGGTGTACCTCCTCCTCACGCGCTGGATCGTGCGGCCCGTGGTGTCGCTCACGCTCGCGGCGGAGCGCGTGGCGGCGGGCCGACGCGACGTGCGGGCCGAGGCGGGCGGCGCGGCCGAGGTGGTGCGCGCGGCCGATGCCTTCAACCGCATGACCGAGCAGCTGAGCGCCCACGAGGCCGAGCTTTCGAACCGCGTGAAGGAGCTCGAGCGCGCCCACAAAGAGCTCAAGCGCGCGCAGGAGCAGGTGGTGCGCGGCGAGCGCCTCGCCACCGTGGGGCGCCTCTCGGCGGGCATCGCGCACGAGGTGGGCAACCCCCTCGCGGCCATCGTGGGGCTCGCCGACGTGATGGCCGACGGCGGGCTCGACGAGGCCGAGGTGAAGGAGTTCTCGGGCCGCATCGGCCGCGAGGCCCAGCGCATTCACCGCACGGTGCGCGAGCTGCTCGACTACGCGCGCGCGTCGCCCTCGCCCGCGGGCACGACGGACCCCGGCGAGAAGCACCCGGGCGACCTCGCCGACGCGATCGAGCAGGTGTCGCGGCTCATCGCGCCGCAGAAGGCCATGCGCGATGTGCGATTCGAGACACACATCGAGGGCACCATCCCCGCGGTGAGCGTCTCGACGGACCGCCTGGTGCAGGTGGTGCTCAACCTCTGCCTCAACGCGGGTGACGCGCTGCGCATGGCGGGCCTCACGCCGGGCTCCGTCGCGGTGCGCGCGCGGCACGAGCGCGAGCGCGTGGTGATCGAGGTCGAAGACGACGGGCCAGGCATTCCCGACGAGTCGCGGCAGAAGGTGTTCGAGCCGTTTTTTACTACGAAGCCAGCGGGCGAGGGCACGGGCCTCGGGCTCGCCACGAGCGCGGCGATCGTCGAGCAGGCGGGCGGGGTGATCTCCGCGCAGCCGCGGCGCGACGGGCGCCGCGGGGCGCGCATCGTGATCGAGCTCCCGTCGGCGGGCGCGAGGCCTCCCCGCGAGTCGACGCTCCCGTGAGGCTCACACCGGCGCGGCGTCGCGGGGGAGCGCGCGCAGGGCCTCGGTGAGCACCGCCGCGAGCGCCCATCGCCCCCGCGAGAGTCCGTGCGCGGCGAGCGCGCCGTCGAGCGCGTCGAGCATGCTGCGGGCGTCGGCGAAGCGGTCGTCGGCGGTGCGGGCGAGGGCGGTGCGCACCACGTCGTCGAGGGCCGGCGGATAGCCTTCGCGCTCGCCCGCGGGCGACGGGGTGGGCCCGTCGACGACGGCGGCCATCACGCGCGTCGCGCTGCCCTCGTAAAGCCTGCGGCCCAGGGTGAGCTCGTACAAGATCACACCGGCCGACCACAGGTCGCTGCGCGCGTCGGCGTCGCGCTCGCCGGTGATCACCTCGGGGGCCATGTAACCGCGCGTGCCCTTCATCTGACCGCGGTCGGGGTCGGGGCGCCACGCGCTCGTCGCGATGCCGAAATCGACGAGGGTGATGTGGCCGTCGCCCGCGGCGATGAGGTTCGCGGGGCACACGTCGCGGTGCACGACGCGCAGCGGAGCGTCGGCGACGCGCGAGTGCACGTGCTCGAGGGCGGTGAGGAGTTGCGCCACCACCTCGCACGCGGCGCCGAGGGGCATCGGTGCACGCAGCGCGGCGGTGACGGTCGAGAGGGCCACGCCGACGGCGCAGGCCTGCACGAACTCCCACGCGTCGCCGACGCGCGCGGGCTCGTCGACGAGGCTCGCCACGTTGGGGTGCGAGAGCGCAGTGAGCACCCGCGCCTCGTGGCGAAACATCTCCACGCACGACGCGTCGCTCGCGAGGTGCCGGTGCAGGCGCTTGATGACGACGTGTGCGCCGTCGGGCGCGCGCGCGAGGAGCGCCTCGCTGAGCGCGCCCACGCCGAGGCTTCGAACGATCGTGTACCGCGGCGATGGCATGGCCTGTTGACTCACTATATCCTCCTGCGGCGCATTGGAGCCGTACGCTCCGCCTATACCCTGTACCGTCTCACCGAGGATTCGTGCGAAGCCATTCACTCCTTGCGCTTCTCATCGTCGCGGGCTGCGGCTCCGAGACCGTCGCACCGAGCGCGCCCGCCGACGCCGACGACGCGGCGCGGGTCGACGCGCCCGCCGCCGACGCGCCCCCGGTCGACGTCTCCCCGGTCGACGTCTCCCCGGTCGACGTGCCGATCGTTGACGTTCCGCCGCCCCCGCCGCCTCCTCCGGGCGCGATGCCCGTAGGCGCCGCGTGCGAGCGCGACGACCAGTGCATGTCGGGTGTCTGCGCGAACGACCCCAACCTCGACCGCGTGTGCGCGCAGCCGTGCCGCCGCGACGAGGAGTGCTACCCGCTCGGCGCGACCTTCAACTGCGCGCTCGACCACTCGGGCGGCGGCCGCTGGGCCTGCGGCGAGGTGATGCGCGCGAGCGAAGACCCGGGCAATGAGTGCGCGTCGGACAGCGAGTGCCTCTCGAACGCCTGCGTGGAGGGTCGCTGCCACAGCGCGTGCGCCAGCATCTCCGACTGCGTCCCGGGGTGGACGTGTACGCCCTTCGCCCTCACCGGCGGCCGGAGCACCTACTGCGGCCACGCGCCCATCACGGGCATCACCGCCGAGCGCTACACCCTCTTCGGCAACGTGACCAACGTCGACCGCAGCGCCGAGCCCGTGCGGCTCATCGTGCCCCCCGACGCGGTCTCGATCACGTGGACGACGCAAGACCTCGGCGGCAACAACCTCTACGCCGCCGTGTCGCGCGTGCAGGCACCCGACGCCTCGCTCCTCGTCGACCTGCGCACGTGGACGTTCTTGCGCGACCAGTCGATTCGCACCATCCCGTCGCGCTACCAGATCAACAGCGCCACGCTCCCCTCGCGCGACATGCAGACCGTCGCTCCCGGGGCGTACACGTCGTCGCACGCGCTCCTCAACGATCGCACGACCACCGTGGCCATGCGCGGCATGCTGGCGACGGCGCTGGTGAAGCGCGCCCCCGGCGGCGTGATGCCCCGCGGCAACCTCCTCGTGCGCGCGTGGTTCGTGGGCACCCGCGGCGTGAGCGGCGCGACGGCCACCGCGAACGCGCGCTACAACGCGGCGCTCGCCGAGATGCGCGCCATCTACGCGACGCAGGGGATCACCTTCGGCGTCGTGGGCACGCTCGACATCACGGGCGCCGACGCCACGCGGTACAGCATCATCGACAGCCAGCAGGAGCTGCACGAGCTCTTCGCGCTCACGGGCGCCACCAACACCGACCCGGTGCTCAACCTCATGTTCGTGCGCGGCATCTCGGCGAGCGCGGGCCTCGAGAACGCCGTGGGCATCGCGGGCGCCATCAACGGCCCCGCGGGCATCAACGGCACCCTCGCCTCGGGCGTCGTCGTCGGGTGGGAGACCACCGTCGGGCGCACCGACATCATGGGCCAGGTGATGGCCCACGAGTGCGGCCACTACCTCGGCCTGTGGCACCCCGTCGAGAGCCAGGCGGGCTGCACCACGGCGGCGCAAACGATGTGCTCGCCCTTCGGCGGCGTCGACGCGATCACCGACACGCCGACGGGCGCCACGGCCTCGCGCAACCTCATGTTCTGGCAGGCGCAGGGCGGCAACACGCTGAGCGCGGGTCAGGGCACCGTGCTGCGCGCCCACGCGCTGGTACGCTGAGCCGATGGGGCTCCTCGACGGCAAGGTGGCCATCGTGACGGGCGCGGGCGGCGGCATCGGCCGCGCCGAAGCGCTGCTCTTCGCGCGAGAGGGCGCGCGCGTGGTGGTGAGCGACGTCGGCTGCGCGCGCGATGGTAGGGGCGCCTCGCGCGAGCCCGCCGACCGCGTGGTCGAAGAGATTCGCGCGGCGGGCGGAGAGTGCGTGGCGAGCTACGACACGGTGACGACGCGCGAGGGAGCGAGGGCCATCGTGCAGTGCGCGGTCGCGGCGTTCGGCGGCGTCGATGTGCTGGTCAACAACGCGGGCGTCGTGCGCGATCGGAGCCTGCTCAAGACCGACGAGGAGGACTTCGATGCGGTGATGGCGGTGATCGCGCGCGGGGCGTTCAACGTGTCGCAGGCGGCGGCGCAGCGCATGGTCGAGCAGCGGCGCGGCGGGCGCATCGTGAACACCACGGGCGTCGCGGGGCTCGTGGGCACCACCGGGCGCGCGGCCTACGCGACGGCCTGCGCGGCGGTGTACGGGCTCACGCGCACGCTGGCGATCGAGCTCAAGAAGCACAGCGTGGGGGTGAACGCGCTCGCCCCCATGGCGCGCACCCGCATGACCGACGACCTGCCCATGTTCGCCACGATCGGCGACGACACGCTGGGGCCGCAGTTCGTGGCGCCCGCGGCGTTGTTTCTCGCGTCGTCGGCGAGCGGAGACCTCACGGGTGAGGTGCTGGCGGTGGCGGGCAACAAGCTCTCGACGTGGCGCATGCACGAGAGCCGCGGGGTCGTAGGCGACGACCCGCGGACGCCTTGGGCGGCCGACGAGATTCGCAAGCGTTGGTACGAGGTGAGTCGGAGTGTCGGAGAAGGGTGACGAACGAGCGGTTGCTCAAAGATCGATGATGATGACCCCGCGGTCGTCGTCGTCGCGCTTGGGAGACTGGCTCGGCAGTGGGATCACAACCGGGAGGGGCAGCTCCAACACGGGCTGCTCATGGCGCCGACGATGCTCGTTCTCACGGCGGCGGATCTCTTCGATGATGTACGGAGGCAGCATCGGCAGCACCTCCAGGCGGTGTTTTGTGGTGGGACCGAGCAGGGAACGCTCGGAATATAGCAACGCGGGTGCCACGGGCAAGAGTTCAACGCAGCGGAGCGCACCTCTCCCGCGAGGAAACGACCGACGTCTTCTGCAACCGTCTACGGCTGAAAGCGAAACAGACTTGAGCTCTCCATCGCGCGCCCGCATCGCCCGATGTCTTGCGCTCGTACTCGGGCTCATCGGCGTGGTCATGGGGCCCCGCCCCGCGCTGGCCCAGACCGACTACGACCCGCGCAGCATGGCGTGGAACGGTGCCTCCGAGCTCGTGCGCATCGCGAGCGAGCACGACATCGATGTCAGGCCGGTGCGAACGCTCGACTGGGATGTTCTGCGCCCCGGCGAGGCCGTGCTGGTGATGTACCCCCGGCGCCCCCTCGGCGTGGCCGACCTGTCGGCCTTTCTCGACGACGGCGGCCGCGTCGCGTGGTTCGACGACTTCGGCGCGTCGGAGCAGTTTCTCGACTGGTTTCAGTTTCATCGCGACCCGCGCGTGCGTGGGGTTCCGCGCGCGCCCGAGCTCCCCGAGCTTCTCGTGGCGCGGCCCCGGTCGGCGCACATGCTCACCGAGGGCGTCGACGTGGTGGTGACCAACATCCCCGTGGCCCTCTCGCACCCGCGGCTGTCGCCCGTGTTCGACTTTCCCCCAGAGGGGCAGGGCCTTCTGCTCGTGGGGCAGATCGGGCGCGGCAAGCTCGTGGTGGGCGGCGACCCCTCGATGCTTCTCAACACCATGATGCGCTTTCCCGGCAATCGCCGCTTCGCGCAGAACCTTCTGGAGTTTCTCGGCGGAGCGAACAGCGGCCGTGTGTACATCGTGTGGGGCGACGCGCAGCCCCACGGCATGTACCGCGGCCGCAACCGCGCCCGCACCCCCGTGCGCGAGGCCGTGAACACCCTCAACGAGTCGCTCACGGCCCTCTCGCGCGCGATGGCCGCGCCCCTCGTGCTGCGCCCCCTCGCGATGCTGCTCTGCCTCGGCGCCGCGTGCGTGATGGCCGCCCTCACGTGGGGCCGCAAGCCCAGCGAGCGCTACGGACCGCGCGGCCCCGTGGGCACCGCCGCGGGCATCGCCGAGCGCGTGGCGCTCTACACCTCCGAGAAGGTGAACATGCTCATTCCCGCGCTGCGCGCGCGGCGCTACCTCGAGC
>CANMAT010000034.1 GCA_947494865.1 Deltaproteobacteria bacterium | reverse complement strand
GTGCAGCCGCGAGACGCGGCCAACCCCGGCCCCACAACACCCCGACGCACGGCCACGAAGGTATCTGGCGCTGCCACGAAGGTATCTGGTGCCGCCACGAAGGTTTTGGCGCCGCCACGAAGGTTTTGGGGCCGCCACGAAGGTTTCTGCGTCGGCCACGAAGGTTTCTGGCGCAGCCACGAAGGTTTTCGCTCCGCCACGAAGGTTTTCGCTCCGCCACGAAGGTTTCTGCGTCGGCCACGAAGGTTTCGGGCGCAAACGGGTGCCGAATGTGCTTGCAACGAACTCGGTGCGCGGAGCTACCTTCAGGGATCATGGGAAATGAGAAATCGCCAGGCGTAAAGGCATCGAAGGCTGCGAAGACGGCGGTTGATCCGTTGCGGGCGCGGCTCGATAGCGCGACGAGCGCCCTCGGTGCGAGCGACGTGGGCAAGGTGCCGTGGATGGCGGACGAGCGCGCGAAGCACCTCGCGGGCTTCGTCGCGGCGGCCACGCGCGACGCGAGCGAGCTGTGCGCGGTGGCGCTCCCCGAAGGCAACGTGGAGCCGTGGGAGATCGCCGTGCTGCCCGTGGCGATCACCGTCGCCGAGGCGCTCGGGGCGCTGGTGCTGGCCGATCAGGTGGCGAGCGGCGCGACGCTGTCGGACGCCGACGCGAAGCTGCTCGGCGAGGTGCGCGCGGCGCAGAAGACGGTGAGCTGGGCCTTTCGTCGGCTGCGGTACCGGGGGCAGGCGCCGAAGATCAAGGAGCTCGACGCCATCGAGGCGGGCGACCCCGACGACCTGAGCGACGCGCACAGCGACAGCGCGCGGCTCATCGCGATTGCCAACCACGACGAGGAGCGCGCGTGGTTCGCGTCGCTGGCGTGCGGCGAGCCCGCGGCGCTGGCGGTGCTCGAGAAGCATCAACCGCGGCTCGGAGAGCTCGCGAAGCGCGCGGTCGGGGTGAAGGCCGCCGCGGCGCGGCGCGATCAGCTCGCCCGCGTGTGGACGGTGATCGGTCGCATCGAGCAGCGGGTGCGCGACGCGGTCGACTACCGCTACCGCACCGATCCGCGGCGCGCGGAGTACAAGGCCTACGAGACGCCCTCGGAGCGCAAGCGCAAGGCCGAGCGCAAGGCCGAGCGGCCCAAGAAGGCCGCGGCGAAGAAGGCCGCGAAGGCCGCCGCCGAGGCCGAGAAGAAGGCCGTCGCGGCCGCGAAGAAGAAGAAGGGCTGAGCGAGCGCAAGCACCGGCGGGCGCGCGCGGCGGCTGTGATCCGGCGGCGGCGAGGCGCTTCGGGCTCAGCCCTCGTCGCCGACGAAGCGGAACGGCACCGTCGGGTCGAGGTGGTAGCCCGCCATGTCGGAGCGCAGCGTGGTGCCGAGCCCCATCGTTCGCAGCGTGCGCACGGCGACGTGGAGCCGGTTGCGCGCGGCCTTCGGGATGATCTTCTCGCCGGGCCACATGTCGGCGATGAGCGACTCGGGCGAGAGCGAGCGGCCCGGCGACGCCGTGCGCTGCTCGCCGAGGCGGCGCAGGAGCGTCGCCAGCGTGGTGCGCGTGCGGAGGCTCACCTCGGGGGCGCCGGGCGGCACGAACCACAGGCCCACGCGGTTGGCGAGGAGGGATTGCGGGCGCACGAGCTCGGCCGAGGGGCTGAGCAGCGCGTCGCCGTCGAAGCCCGAGAGGAGGCGCATGGCGATGCGCAGCTCGACGCCGCACTCCTCGGGGGGGAGGGCCTTGAGCGCGGCGAGCTCGTGGCGGGCCTCGCGGGCCACCTCGCGGGCCGCGTGGCGGGGGTACTCCCGCGCCTTGCAGAGAATGACGAACACCCGCAGCGCGCGGATCACGGGCGCGAGGCGGTCGCCGGGGGCCGTGACGGCGGCGCGGGCCTCGAGGATCTCGCGGTCGGCGGCCTCGTGCTCGCCCGACGAGGCGTACACCGCGGCGAGGTGGGCGCGCCCGAAGCCCGTGTCGCGCACGGAGCGCCCGGCGACGGTGACGGTGGCGCGCTCGAGGAGGGCCCGCGCCTCGTTGAGGTGCCCGAACTCGTGGAGGAGCGCGCCCAGCGAGATCTCGATGGTGGCGCCGAGGTGCGCGTCGCCGAGGCGCGTGGCGAGGTCGACGGCGGCCTGAAACTCGGCGATCGACGCGTCGGTGCGGCCCTGATCGTGGAGGAGGCGCGCGAGCACCGCGTGGGCGGTCGCGACGCCGCCGTGGTCGCCCACGCGCTGAAACGCGGCGAGGGCGTCTTTGAGGTGGGCGCGCGACGCGTCGTGGCGGCCGAGGGCGAGCTCGGCCTCGCCGAGCACCAGGAGCGCGCGCCCCTCGACGGCCTCGTTGCGGTGCTCCTTCGCGCGGAGCAGCGTGCGCGAGAGGGTGCCCACGGCGTCTTCGAAGGCCCCGCGCTCGTAGAGGAGCTGGCCCATGAGGAGGAGGGCCCAGGCGCTCTCGCCGAGGCGGTCGCCGTGCTCGAGGAGGGCGCGGGCCTTGTCGGCGGCGGTGAAGGCCTCGCCCATGCGCCCCGCGCGCACGCGCGCCGACGCGACGGCGCGGTAGAGGTGCCCCACGAGGCCGTAGCGCCCGTCGGTGAGGGCGCGCTCGGCGGCGCGCTCGTAGGCCTCGACGGCCTGCTCGTGGCGGTTGGCGCGCGCGTGGCGCCACCCGCGGGCGAACCACGCGCCGAGGAGGGCCGACTCGGGCGTGCCCGCGGCGGTGGCCTCGTCGAGCTCGCGGTCGAGGGCGTCGAGGTGGGCGCCGAGCCCGGCGCTGCGGGCCGCGGTGGGCGTCTGGTAGAGCCGGGCGAGGGCGCGCGTGAGGCACCGGTCGGCGGGGGCGTCGTGGAGGCGGTCGGCGCGGCGCGCGACGGCGGCGAGGTTGGCCTGCTCGCGGTCGAGCGTGACGCGGCTGGCGTACGATCCGCGCCAGAGGGCCTCGGAGACCCACGCGCGGCCGCGGGCGAGGAAGTGCTGCGCGTGGCGGGCCAGGACGCGCGCGGCGACGCCCGAGCGCGCGAGCTCGCGGGTGGCGTAGGCGTGCACGGGCTCGTCGAGGGAGAAGCGCACGCGGCGGGGCGCGGGCTCGTGGTGCACGCGCACGAGCCGGCGCGCGCTGAGCTCGGAGAGAATTCCCGGCAGCGAGGCGCCGGCGGAGAGCACCATGACGGCGTCGTCGAGGGTGAAGCCGTCTTCGAAGACCGAGGCCTCGGCGAGGGCCGCGGCGCCGTCGGGGTCGAGGGTCTCGCACGCGGCGGCGATGGCGCCGTCGAGGGGGGCGGCGCCATCGCGGGCGCGGCGCGCGAGGGCGTCGTGGCGCGCGCGCGGGGGCGTCGCGGCGTCGGCGGCGAGGAGCTCGACGGCGAGGGCGACGTGGCCGACGAGGCGGAGGGCGTCGGCGTCGTCGGGGCCGACGGGCGCGTCGCGCACGGCGCGCCACAGGGCGCCGGCGTCGGCGTCGCTGAGGGCGCCCACCTCGAGGCGCGCCTCGGGCTCCACGTCGAGGGGCTCGCGCGCGGTGACCAGCACGCGCAGCTCGTCGCAGGCGGCGAGGAGCGCGGGGAGCATCGCGCGCAGCGCCGGGAGCGCGGGGTCGCCGTGGTCGAGCACGAGGAGCAGCCCCCCGCGGAGCACGAGGGTGTCGGCGAGCTGCGCCGCTGCGTCGTCGCGCACGAGGGGGGCCTCGAGGGCGAGCGAGAGGGCGCGCAGCAGATCGTCGCCGTCGCGGGCGGCGGAGCAGGCGCACCACGCGACGGGGGTTCCCTCGCCGAGGGCGGCCGCGACGGGGGCGCGGGGGCCGTGCGAGAAGGCGCGGGCGAGCCAGGTTTTGCCGACGCCCGGCGGGCCGATCAAGGTGACGAGGCGCTCTCCGCGGGCGAAGAGGGCCTGCAGCGACGACAGCAGGTCGCTCCGGCCGACGAGGCGGTCGGTGTACATCGTAGACGCTCCCTTACAGGTCACGAAGAAGGCGCCGGATACTGACACACCGTGGGGGCGGTGGGAGCGCGCGCCAACGCGACGACGGATAAGGGTTATTGGAAGGTGAGGCCCACCGCGATGGTGGTGGTCCACTGGCGGTAGTCGTTGAGGGTGATGGGCGTGCGCGGCGCGGGCTGACCCATCACGGCGGGCGCGGTCGACGGCAGGCCCGCGTCGGTGGAGGGCGTGCGAAAGAAGCTCGGGGGCATCATGTCGAAGGCGAACTCGCCCGACACGGTGAAGATCTCCCACTGGAGCTGCAGGCCGGCGATCATGCGGGCGTGCTGGATGCGCATGGCCGCGAAGACGCCGCTGTTGCGCGTGTCGTTGAGGTCGCCGGGGAGGCCCGGCGCGGCCACCTGTCCGCCGGTGCCGCACTGGAGCTGCCCGATGAGCCCGCTGGGCGACCGGAGCGGATCGGCGGGGGGCCGCGGGTCGGCCACGTACCGGATCTCTTGCCGCGGGCACTCGTTGAAGGCGCTGCGCGTGGGGGAGAAATCAACGACCCCGGAGTCGCCCAGGATCATGAGGTACTGGCCCCCGAGGAAGGGCGTGAGGCGCACCTGCCCGCCGAGGGTGAAGCGCTTGGAGAGCATGGCGTCGAGGCCCACCACGGTGAGGCTCATCTGCTGCTGGCCCACCATGGTGTTGACCGAACCGCGGATGGCGAAGTCGGGCAGGTACCCGATGCCGCGGCGGAAGCCTTCGAAGAGCGACCAGCGCAGGTCGAGGCCGATCGCCCAGATGTTGCTCGAGTGCAGGTGGCTCACCTGCGTGCCGAGTTCGAAGCCCAGCGGGAGCCCCTTGCGCACGTGGAGCCGCGAGACGAAGGCGTTGGTGTCGCCGCGGTCGCGCGAGGCGGCGGTGCCCGTGCCCACGAGGCTCGTGAGGCCGCCCTGCGTGCCGCGGCGCCAGGCGTCGTCTTCGCTCTGCAGGTTGGTGACGGCCATCTCGTAGCCCACGTAGAACCCGCTGAACCCGAGCGTCATGGCGGGGGCCGAGAGGCCGGGGGCGAGGGCCACGCCGAGCTGGTTGACGAGGTTGGCCCAGCGCTGGTTGTCGGCGTAACACTGCGCGAAGGGCTGACCGCCCGCGGCGCCCGTCGCGCTGGTGCCGCAGCCGCCGTTGAAGCGCCACCGCGCGGGGTCATAGTTGACGCCGCCGCCCACCCACGGGGTGTCGTTGTAGTAGCTCAGGCGGTTGAGCGACAGGTCCATCGGGTCGGCGCGGCCGTCGCGGGCCTGGAGCGAGAGCGACAGCGCGAAGAGCGACGCCGCGGCCAGTGGAGTACGCACAAGGGCACGCATGAGCGCGCGGGAGACTATCACAGCCCGCGCGGCGCCCGTCACGCCCATCTGGCGGTCGGGCAACGCGTGTGTTACCCGCACGGCTCCGACGATGCAGCCAAAGCTCCGCGCACCGCGACCCGCGACGCCCTTTCACGTGGCGCTGGTCAACCCCGAGATCCCGCAGAACACGGGCAACATCGCGCGCCTGTGCGCGGCCACGCAGAGCCCGCTGCACCTCATCGGGACGCTGGGCTTTCGCCTCGACGAGCGCTCCGTGCGCCGCGCGGGCATCGATTACTGGCACCTCGTCGAGATGCATCAGCACCCCGACTTCGCGTCCTTCGCGCTGCGCCACGAGCAGTCGCGCCAGGGCCGCGTGCGTCTCTTCAGCGCCGCGGGGGCGAGGAGCTACCTCGAGGCAGACTTCGAAGCCGGCGACGCGCTGGTGTTCGGGCAGGAGTCGTCGGGGCTCCCGCGCGAGGTGCTCGAGCGGTACCCCACGGAGGTGTACGGCATCCCCACGATCGGCGCGGTGCGCTCGCTCAACCTCGCCAACGCGGTCTCCATCGTGGTGTACGAGGCCCTGCGAAAAACGGGTGCGTTCACGCACGCACGGCTCGAGGCGGCGGCGGCCGACGCGCACCCCGAGCCCGACGAGTTTGTGCGATGAAGTCCGCGGTGCGACGGGCGAAAGTTTTTCGGGGGGCATGGACGCGCGCATGGCTTGACCCCCAACAACCGCGGGTGATAGAAGCCGCGCGCCGTCTTGACCCCGCATCGACGCGGACGACGCGCTCCGCGCTGGTGCCATCATGAAGCTTCCTGCGCGAGAGTTCGCCGGACTGTCGCTGGGGATCGAGATGGTGCTGTCCGTGGTGATCGCGGGCGCTGCCGGGCGCTGGCTCGACCAGCGCTTCAAGTCCGAGCCGACCTTTCTGATTCTGGGGGTCGCGATCGGCGCCGCGGCGGGGTTTCGACAGATGTGGCGCTTCATGGAGCGCATGGATCGCCTCAACAACCCGCCCGAAGTCCCTGCAGATCCGAAGCGTGACTCTGAGAGATTGACCCCGTGAACGCGCTGCACCCCACCGGTGAAACCTTGAGCATCGAGAACGTCATCGTGCGTCGCACCGCGGTCGCTGCGGGCGTTCTGGGCGCCGTGGCCGCGCTGGGGGCGCTCTGGCTCGGCGGCCCGCGCGCGGCGCTCGGCGCGGTGGTGGGCACGGTGCTGGGCACGGTGAACTTCTGGGCGCTCGCGCAGCTGGTGATCCGGCTCATCGACTCGAAGGCCCCGGCGGGCACAAAGGGCCCGGCGGCGGTGCTCTACGTGGCCAAGGCGCTGGGGTTCTTCATTCTGGCGGGCTACCTCGTGAGCCGTCCGTGGCTGCACCACGAGGGCTTCATGGTGGGCTTCACGGCGGTGGTGTTCGCCATCGTCGTGGGCGGGCTCTCCGCCGGCGGCGACGACCCCCCCAACGACGGGAATCAGTAAGGAAACGATCGCGATGCCCGACCATACTTCATGGTTCACGTACCTCCTGGCCCTGCCGAACTTTCGGGGGCTGTGGGCCATGTTCAACCACCTGGGGTGCGTGAACGCCGCGGGCGAGTCCGTCCCGCTGGTCTCCGGCGGCGAGTGCCCGGCGGACTACCAGCTCGCGGAGCTCCCGAACCACTTCTCGTACCCGGCGAACACCCCCGTTACGCTCGAGTACACCACCCTCGCCATCTTCGCGGTGGCCGTGGTGATGGTTCTCACGCTCGTGCTCAAGGGCAAGATCGCGAAGACCGCCGACGCCATCGTGCCCGAGGGGGAGCTCACCCCGTCGTCGTTCCTCGAGAACTTCGTCGAGACCTTCTACGGCATGCTCCGCGAGGCGCTGGGCAAGGCCGACGCGCGCTACTTTCTCCCCATCATCGGCACGAGCGCGCTGTTCATCTTCTTCTCGAACGTGCTCGGCCTCGTGCCCGGCTTCTCGCCCCCGACGAGCAACTTCAACGTCACCCTGGCCTGCGGCCTGGTGATCTTCTTCTGCACGCACTACTACGGCCTCAAGCGCACGGGCCTCGCGTACTTCAAGCACTTCGTGGGGCCCATCCCCGCGCTGGCGCCCCTGATGATCCCCCTCGAGATCGTGTCGCACCTCGTGCGACCCTTTTCGCTCGCGGTTCGTCTCGTGGCCAACATGTTCGTCGACCACCTCCTCGTGAGCGTCTTCACGAGCCTGGTGTTCCTCCTGGTGCCCCTCCCCATCATGCTCCTGGGCGTGCTGACGGTCACCCTGCAGACGTACGTGTTCTGCCTCCTCGCGACGATCTACATCCAGCTCGCCATCGAGCAACACGACGACCACGGGGACCACGCGCACGGCCACGAGGGCGAGCACGCCCAGACGAGCGCCGCGCACTGACACCCTTCGCACGCACCCACTAGAACCCTCGGTTTTCAAGCGGCCATCGACCGCATCGAACGACAGAAAGAGACGGAACAGTCATGAAGAAGATCGTTGCCACCTCGAGCGCCCTGCTCGTCACCCTGTTCACCCTCTCGGCCTTCGCGCAGGAGACCGCGGGCTCGGCCTCGAACGCGTTCGACGCGCAGAGCGCCTCGGCCCTCGGCGCCGGCCTCGCCATCGGCCTCGGCGCGCTCGGCGCCGCCCTCAGCCAGGGCCGCGTGGCCGCCGCCGCCCTCGACGGCATCGCCCGCAACCCCGGCGCCGACGGCAAGATCCGCACGCCGATGATTCTCGGCCTCGCCCTCATCGAGTCCATCGCCCTCTACGCCCTCCTCATCGCGTACTTCCTCCAGGGCAAGGTCGGCGGTCACTGATCGCCCGCGCCGCGGCCTCCGCGACGGGGTACAGTCCCCCGCGTGCCGCGGCCTCTTCCCGCCCCCTTCCGTAGCCTCTCGCTCCTCCTCCCCTCGCTCGTCGCGTGCGCGCACGCTGCCTCGCCGCAGCCGTCGCCCCGCGCGCTCGACCTCACGCCCGCGGCCGCCGTCGCCGTCGAGCCCGAGCTCCGCATCGCCTCGGTGGGCCCCGACGGGGCGCGCGCCGCGCCGGACGTGTGCCCGTCGGCCCGCTGCGGCCTCGCAGGGCGCCCCACGCAGGTCACCCTCGACGCGCGCCGCGACGAGGCCCTCGCGGTCTTCGAACGGTACGTGCGCGCCGTGAGCGCGCGCTCCGCGGGCGACGTGCGCGCCCTCCTCGACGACACCGTGGCGAGCGCCCGTGACGGCGCGGCCCTCTCGCGCGAGGCCGTCGTCGCCCAGCACACGCGCCTCTTCGACCTCATGGACGCGCGGGGCTTCGAAGCCACCGACGTGCGCGTGCTCTCGCACGCCGAGTGCCGCCGCCAGGGGCGCCCCGTCGCCACGGGCCCCGGCGACTGGTACCTCGAGTGGCGCACCGCGTCGTTTCGCGCGATGCCCGCGCCCCTCGCGGTGGCGCCGCCGACGCAGATGATCGTGCGGTGGCGCGACGGCGTAGGGCGCGTCGCGGCGCTCAACCACGAGTTCTTGTCGCGTCGCGCGCTCTGAAGTGGCGCAGGGCTGTACTCGGCGCGCGCGGGCAAATTGATCGACTCGGCGGCGCGCGTTCGGTGATAACTTCGTCGCAGAGGCGAAGGGCTGGCGGTCGTGCGCGATCGTCGGCGCTCGCGCGGCTCCAGCGCCGGCGAGCGACGCACCGTTGAGATGAGCGCGTACGACTTCGACACGACGTTTCGAGAGTTTCTCGCGACCGGCTGGTCTACGTCCGCGACGCGTGCGCGGCGGCAGGCGTGGCTCGACGTGCGCGACGCGGCCCGCACGCGATGGGCGCGCGTGCTGGCGCTGCGGTCGAAGAACGCGCCGCACACCGACGCCGTGCTCGAGGGGCTGCTCCCCTACGCCGACACCGAGTCGAACCGCGCGCGCGGCTGCTGGCTGCACCCGTCGTCGACGCTCACCCTCGACGTGCGCGCCTGGTTCGAAGACGAGGGCCTCACGCTGAGCGGCGACTGGCCCGTGGCCACCTACGCCACGGTGCAGTTCATCGAGCGCTGCATGCTCTGCCCCGACCGCCAGCAGGAGGTGTGCGACCGCTACATGCAGCACCCCGAGGTGCGGGGCTTTCAGTCGTCGCTGCTGTCACCCATCTTGAACGCGCTCGTGCCCGACACGTACCGCGTGGTCAACGCCGCGGCCCTCGCGGCGCTGCGCGCGTTCACGGGCATCCCGTGGTCGCCGCGGATCGAGACGTACCCCAAGGTCAACGAGGCGCTCGCCGCGTTTCTGCGCGAGCACCGCGCCGTGCTCGGCGCCGCGGGCGACGAGGCGCACCTGCCCTGCGACCTCTTCGACCTCTTCGCGCGCTGGTTCGTCGCGTACGCGCCGGAGCTCCTCGAAGAGCCGTGGGAGGGCGCTCAGCGCGCCCTCGGCGAGCCGCGCGACCTCTCGTGCTGGAAGGTGACCCCGGGCGACCGCGCGCAGCGGTGGTTCAAGTGCCTCGCCGACGAGTCCGTGGCCTTCGCGTGGCCCGACCTCGGCGACCTCTCGACGCTCTCGCGCGACGCCTTCGAAGTCCGCCTCGCGAAGCTCTCCCGCGACGACGACGGCTACCGCGACTGCGGCCTCGAGTGCCTCTGGAGCCTCGCGCACGCCCCCGCGGGCACGCTCCTCGTCGCGGCGCGCGGCACCGCCCAGGTGCTGGGCATCGGCCGCGTCACGGGGCCCTACCGCTTCTCGCCGGGGGAGTCGTTTCCGCACCGCCTCGACGTCGACTGGTTCGACCCCGGCGAGCGCGCCGTGTCGCAGCCTACGTGGACGCGCGCGCTCGTGCGGGTCGACCCGCGCTGGGTCGGGTCCGAGCTCGACGTGCCCATCTCGGGCGTTCACGCCCGCGTCGAAGACGACGCCCAGTCGGCGGTGACCACCCTCGTGCGCGAGACGCCGCCGCCCCCGCGCGCCGCGCCCGACGCCCGACGGTCGACCTTCACCGCGCCGACCGTGCGCATGGAGCCCGACGACGACGCGCTGGTCGGCGTCGCCGACGGGGGCGCGCGGCTCGTGCACGTGACCAGCGCGCCGCCCGCCCCGTGGCCGATGCCCGACCCCCCGGAGGCGGGCGTGGCCCCGATGATCGAGGCCGCCATGGGGCGCACCCTCGCGTCGGCGATCGCGACGCTGCCCTTCGGCGACGACGCCCCGGCGCTCGCCGCGGAGAGCTACACCCTCGCGCAGTGCGCCGACGACACGGGCTTTCGCGAAGACGAGCTGCGCCGCTGGGTCGAGGCCATCAAACGCAAGGGCCAGGCCATTGTGACGGGCGCCACGGGCGTGGGGAAGACCTTCCTCGCGCAGCGCCTCGCGCGGCACCTCGCGACGAGCGGCGTGGTCGAGCAGCTGCCCCTCCACGCGGGCTACCGCTACGCCGATTTCGTCGAGTGGCAGGAGGGCCCCGCGCGCGTCCCGGGGAGGCTCCTGGAGTTTCTCGCGCGCCACGGCGCCGCGCAGGGCGCCTCGGTGCTGCTCCTCGACGACGTGCAGCGCGCCGACCTCGCGCGGGTGATGGGCGAGGCCCTGCACGCGCTCGAGTACCGGGCCCAGCCCGCGCGCCTCGCGAGCGGCACCGAGCTCGTGGTGCCCCGCGACGTGTACGTCATCGGCACCCTGAACGCCTCGCACCGCGCGATCACCACCGCCGACCAGTCGCTGCGCCGACGCTTCGCGTTCATCGCGCTGCCGCCGCGCTACGACGTGCTCGCGCGCTACCTCGCCGCGCGGGGCTTCGACGCGGCGGGCCTCGTCGACACGCTGCGCGCGATGAACCAGGCGCTCGGCGTCGACGCCGCGGTGGGCACGGCGATGTTCTTTCGCGACGACCTCGCCGACGTGCTCGACGACGTGTGGGAGCACGAGGTCGAGGCGCACCTCGCGCAGCACCTCGCGCACGACCCCGGCGCGCTCGCGTCGTACCGCTGGGCGCGCGTGTGCGACGCGGTGCGCCCCACGGCGCGCCGGGCCCTCGGCGCCTAAGAGGGTGTTGACGTGTAATTACCCGGGGCTTGCAGCAGATCCGCGTCGTCGGCCGTCGTCACGCCACCTTGCGATACCGCGGGGTATCGCTGCGGTGACGTTCCTTGTCCGACTCGCGGCTCTTTGCAATCCCCGGGGTTTACACGTCAACACCCTCTAAGGGCTACGCGCGCTCGAGCTTGCCCATGAGGGCGTGGTCGCGCTCGGTCACGAGGTTGATCACCACGCCCGCACGGCCCGCGCGCGCCGTACGCCCCACGCGGTGGAGGTAATAATCGAGCTGCTCGGGGAGGTGATAGTTGATCACGCGCGCCACGTGCTCGACGTCGAGCCCGCGGGCCGCGAGGTCCGTCGAGATGAGCACGGGCACCGTGCCGTCGCGGAACGACTTGAGGTTCGCGCGGCGCTCCACCTTGTCCATTTCGCCGCGGTAGACCACGCACGCGCGGCCCATGGCGCGCAGCTCTTCGGCCACGGCGTCGACCTGGCCGCGGGTGTTCACGAAGATGAGCGTGCCGCCCGTGACGGCCTCGGCCATGAGCCCGCGCAGAATGGGCACGCGCTTGCCATCCACAACGGTGCGATTCACCGTGGTGAGGGTGGGCACCACCTTGTGGCTCCCGTCGCTGCGAATGAGCTCGGCGTCGGCGAAGAGCGTGCCGATGAGGTCTTGCACGGCGGGGGGCACGGTGGCCGAGAAGAGCGCGAGCTGCCGCGCGGGCGGGCACGCCGCCACGATGCGCTGCGCGTCGGGGAGAAAGTCTTTATCGAGCATCTGGTCGACCTCGTCGAAGACGAGGGTGCGCACGTCGCCAAGATCAACGAGCTCGCGCTCGAGGAGCTTGATGAGCCGGCCCGGCGTGGCGACGAGCACTTCGAAGGGCCCCGCGATGTTGCGCCGGGCGATCTCCATGGTGGTGCCGCCGAGCACCGAGCGCACGCGCAGCCGCGTGGCGTGGGTGAAGCGCTTGAACACCTTGGTCACCTGCTCGCCGAGGTCGCGCGAGGGCACGATGACGGCCGCGCGGGGGCGCGCGGTCACCGTGAGGGCCTCGCCGGCGCCCTCGAGGGATTTGAGCGCGTGCAGAATGGGGAGCGCGTAGGCGAGCGTCTTGCCGCTGCCCGTCTCGGCGACGCCCACGACGGAGCGCCCCGCGAGGAGCGCGGGCAGCGCGCGGCGCTGAATCTCGGTGGGCGTGATGAAGCCCATCTCGTCGAGGGAGGCGCGCAGCGAGGGGAGGAGTTCAACAGCGGCGAAGGCGCGGGGGCGGTCGGTCATCGCGCGGGACCATCGCACAGAGCGCCCGCGAGCGGGGGCCTCGCGTGGCGCGCGAATGTGGTCGATGGGGGAGAGGGCTTTTCGATATCGTGCGGGCCATGGTTGCACCACGCGCGAAGAAGCCCGCAGCGAAGAAGCCCGCAGCGAAGAAGCCCGCAGCGAAGAAGCCCGCGGCGATGCCGAAGGCGCTCGTGGAGCGCGCGAAGGCGCAGCACCTCGCGAGGCAGTCGCGGCTGCAGGAGCGAGCCCGCGCGGCGCTCGCGCTCGTTCGTGAGCGGCAGGCTGACATCGCCGCGAACATGG
>CANMAT010000033.1 GCA_947494865.1 Deltaproteobacteria bacterium | reverse complement strand
GCGAGTGATTTTCCGCGCGTACACGAGGGCCTCACGGGGAGCGCCACGCGGTATGTGTACAGCGCGCGCTTCGACGCCTCGCGGCGCGACGCCACGCCGTGGATCGACGCCGTGGTGAAATACGACCTCACCACGGGGAGCTCTGAGGCGCACCCCTGGGGCAGCGGACGCTACGGCGGAGAGGCCGTGTTCGTGCCGCGCACCGTCGCTCGGAGCGAAGACGACGGCTACCTCATGACCTTCGTGTGGGACGAGCGCGAGCAGCGCAGCGAGCTGGTGATCCTCGACGCGCGCGACCTCACGCAGCGGCCCGTCGCGCGGGTGATCCTCCCGCAGCGAGTGCCCTTCGGCTTCCACGGAATGTGGACAGCCGCCGACGCGATCCGATAACGGCGACAGCCCTCGGACGCGAAGTGGACCCTCGCGCGGCGCCCTCCCTACGCTGCGCGCATGAACCCGTTCCTCGAGCTGCCCGCGTACCAGCCCTTCGCGCTCTTCGCCTGCCTCCTCGTGCTCAAGATGGGCGCCGTGGGGTTCATCACTGCCAACGAGCGCCGCAAGGCCAAGGTGGTGCTCAACCCCGAAGACGTGTCGGTGAACCCGGGCTCGCACGCCGAGGCGCAAGAGGCCCCCGCGACGCTGCGCGCCAAGCGCGCGCACATCAACGACCTCGAGAACATCCCCGGCTTTCTCACCCTCGCCACGATCTTCACCCTCACGGGCGGCACGGCCCGCGGCGGGTGGTCGTACTTCGGCGTCTACTTCGCCGCGCGCGTGCTCCACACCGTTTGCTACCTGACCGAGACGCAGCCCTGGCGCACGGCGTCGTTCTTCGTGGGCCAGCTCGCGCAGTTCGGGCTCATCGTGCAGATTCTCATGAAGGCCTTCTGAGCCTGCGCGCCCATCGCGACCTTCGCGCGAGCCGCGCGTCGCACACCGTTGCGGACAAGGTTCCTCACACGCGGGCAGGAACCTTCTACCCGCACGCGCTGTCACCACGCCTCACGTGACCCGCCTCGCTCGTGTGTGCGCGCGACGCGGTTCGCCTGGAGGCAATTTCCGATGAGCGAACGAACCCGTCAGCCCGGGGCGATGACCCGCGCCATGTCCGCGCAGCGCCCCACCGATACCGCGCCCCGCGTGCTTCGCGTGGGGGTTCTTCAAGGCACCAGCCAGCTCGAGGAGCGCGTCGTTCGCGAGCGCGTCGACGTGTCCGCGGGCACCACCGAGCGCGCGACCTTTCCCATCGCCACGGAGGGCTTTCCCGCCCACGTCGAGCTCTTCGTTGTGCGCGACGGCGCGTGGCACCTGCGCTTCGAAAAGACCTACGACGGCCGCGTCGCGCTCGGCCACGCCGTGCACACCCTCGACGACCTCGTGGCCCACAAGATCGCGAAGCCCCACGGCGCCGCGTGGCTCGTCGCCCTCGATGATCAGAGCCGCGGCAAGGTCACCGTGGCCGACGTCACCTTCCTCTTTCAGTTCGCGCCCGCGCCCCCCGTCGCGCCGCGCGCGCAGATCCCGCAGAGCCTCCGCGCGAGCCTCACGCGCGACATGGACTGGCGCTACAACACCGCCCTCTCGGGCTTTCTCTCGCTCGCGCTCGGCGCCATGAGCTGGGTCGAATACGGCTACGACCCCATCGTCGACGACAACACCGACCTCCTCGAATACGTCTCGCGCCGCGTGCACATGTCGCCCCCCGACGACACGCCCCCGGAGCCCGTCGACACCGCCGCGGCCGCCGCTGCCAACACCAACGACGCGCCCTCCAACACCACGGCGACGGCGCGCCCCACCGCCCGCCCCGCGCACACGAACACCGCGCCGCACGGACCTTCGCAGTCGGACGTAGCCCGCAACGCGCAGCGCGCCGAGCAGGCCGCGGCCAACGCCATTCGCGCGATGGACGCGAGCTTCGCCGCGATTACCACGCCCTTCGATGGGCATGGCAGTGCCGTGGAGCAGCTGCAGAACGGCGCGCTCATGGCGGGCACCGCCGACGACCTCCGCAACGTGCACGGCGTCTCGACGACGCCGTCGGGCCCTGCCCGCAACACGCTCACCGCCCACGCGAACAACGTCCCCGGCTCGCAGACCCTCGGTCAGCACACGGCGATCGCCACCCACGACGCGCCCACCACGGGCACGCTCACGGGTCCCGTGGGCCCGCGGCGCCCGCCCACCATCGCCCCCACCGCCCCCACCAGCGACACCTGTGACGGTGACGCAGGCGCGGTGGCGCGCGTGCTGCGCAACAACCTCGGCGGCATTCGATCGTGCTACGAGCGCGTGAGTCGTAACAACCCTGGCCTCGCCGGGCGCCTCTCGGTGCGCTTCACCGTGGGCGAGTCGGGGCGCGCCACCAGCACCAACGTGCAGGGCGTCGACCCGGCCCTCGACGCGTGCGTCGCGCAGGCCATCCAACGCCTCGTGTTTCCGACCCCCGCCTGCGGAGCGGCCGACTACGAGTATCCCATCGCCGTCAGCCCCGCTCAGTAGCACTGCCCATCTTTTCGTGCGGTACCGGGTCTTGCGAATCGTTCGCGGACCATGCTACGAACCGCGCCCCCGTCACGGGAATACCCTGTTCGTAATCCCCCCGCTGCAGATTCGAGGAACACTGTCATGGCTTCGCAGTCCCCGCTCGCCCAGGTGAAGAGCCTCGCCGGCTCCAAGAAGGACCTCGTGGAGAAGGTCCGCGCCCTCGCCACGGAGAAGTTCTGGATCGACCGCACGAAGAGCCCCAAGGCGATCGAGCGTCTGTCGAACACCAAGCTCGTGCGCCTTCACAACGTGCTTTCCGACGCCGCCAAGCGCTTCGGCTCGCGCGCTGAGATCATCGAAGCGGTCGCCAAGGCCGAGGGTCACGGCAAAGACGGCGACTACAAGAAGTCGCTCGAGAAGCACCCCCTCCCCCGCCTCCTCGACCAGCTCCAGAGCGCCGAGCGCCGCGTCAAGCGCGCCGCCGCCAAGTCCAAGGCCGCCTGAGTCAGGTCTCTCCCGCACCGCTCTTCCCGACGATGGATCCTGCGCTCCTTGCGCTCCTCGATGCGCTCGAGGGCTTCGATCCGTCGCGCCTCCCGCTCATCCCGACCGTGTCTGCGCAGCGGCTCCGCGACGACCTCGCGCGACGCTTCGACCCCGACGCGCCGCGCCCCCTCGACGCCCTCGTCGGTGACGTGTGCGAGGTGCTCCGCGCAGGCCTCACGCACAGCACCCACCCGCGTCACTTCGGGCTCTTCAACCCTACCGCGGCGCTCCCCTCGGTGGTCGCCGATGCCCTCGTGGCGCGCTTCAACCCGCAGCTCTCGGTGTGGCAGGCCGCGCCCGCCGCCGTCGAGATGGAGCAGCTCGCCCTCGCGGCCCTCGCCTCGCGCATGGGCCTCGACCCCGCGTGCGCGAAGAGCTTCACCACGGGCGGCGCCGAGGCCAACCACACGGCCCTCGCGCTCGCCCTCGCCCGCGCCGTGCCGGGCTACACCACCGACGGCCTCGCGGGCAGCGCCGTGCGCCCCGTGGTGTACGCCTCGTCGGAGGCCCACGGGTCGATCACGAAGGCCGCGCAGGTGACGGGCCTCGGCCGCAACGCCGTGCGCCACGTCGCCGTCGACCGCGCGTACCGCATGAGCCCGCGCGCGCTGCGCCAACAGATCGCGCTCGACCGCGCCGAGGGGCGCACGCCCGCGATGATCGTCGCCACCGTGGGCACCACCTCGGCGGGCGCCATCGACCCGCTCCCCAACCTCGCCCTCATCGCGAAGGAGGAGGGCGCGTGGCTCCACGTCGACGCCGCGTGGGGCGGCATCGCGGCGCTGTCTCCCCGCACGCGCCCGCTGCTCGACGGCGTGCGCGAGGCCGACTCGGTGACGTGGGACGCGCACAAGGCCCTCCCCGTGGCGATGGGCGCGGGCATGTTCTTCTGCAACGATTCCAAGGTGTTGCGAGACACCTTCGCGGTCGAGGCGCCCTACATGATGCGCGGCGACGACGCGCGCGTGCAGCCGTACCAATCGTCGATGCAGTGGTCGCGGCGCTTCGCGGGGCTGAAGGTGCTGCTCACCCTCGCGTCGATGGGATGGCGCGCGATCGAGGCGATGGTCGAGCGTCAGTTCGCGCTCGCCGATCGGCTCCGCGCGGGCCTCATCGCGGGCGGCTGGGAGGTGGTGAACGACACGGCGCTCCCGGTGGTGTGCTTCACCCACGAGGCCATTCGCAAGGGGCGCACGACGACGAAGAAGGCGCTGCAACCGCTGTGGCGCGACGGCGTCGCGTGGGTCTCGGAGACGCGCCTCGACGGCAGGGTGCCTTGCCTGCGCGCGTGCGTCACCAACGTCGACAGCCGCGAAGAAGACGTCGACGCGCTCATCGCGGGCGTAACGCGCAAAGCGCTTCTGTAAAGCCTCACCGCGCCAGCAGGGCCGCGAGCGCAACGAGGGTCGCGACCGCCGCGATGGCCCACGGCGCGAGCGCCACCTTCTGCTGCGCGCGCTGCCTCGCCTCGATGCGCGTCGTCACCTCACGCACCCCGGCGCCGCACGATGCGAAGGGGACCGCCGTCGCCCGCGCGATCACCGTCGCCGCCGCCGCGAGGTCGCCGCGGTCGATGAGCGCGCCCGCCTGCGCGGCGAGGCGCTGCCCCAGCTCCGACGCGAGGCGCGCCCCCTCGGCGTGGTCGGGCTCGAGCGCGGAGAGCTGCGTGAGGCGCTCGGCGCAGCGGTCGTCGCGCCCGCGCTCGAGGGCCGCGCGGGCCTCTTCGGCGAGGGCCCACGGGGAGCGCACCTGCAAGCGATCGCCGAGCAGGCGCTCGACCTCGACCACCTTGGCGCGCAGCGCGCTCCATCGCAGGGGCCGGGCCTTCGCGGCGACGTCGCGGGCTTCGAAGAGCTCGCCGCGGCGGGCCATCGCGAGCACCGCGTCGCCGAGCGCGGTCGCGACCGAGAGCGCCTCAGCGTGCTCGGGGTCGAGCTCTTGAACGTGTGACAGCGCGTCGACGGCCGCGAGGAGCTCCTCGCGCGCGATCGCCTCGCGCGCGGCCTCGACGAAGGCCTCGACCTTGCGGGCGCGCGGCGACGTGTCGGCGTGCACCAGGTCGCGCGCGCCGTGGACCCACAGCGCGTACGCCTCCCCGTCGAGCCGGCAGCGCACCTCGTAGGCGGCGTAGCGTCGCACCACGAGGCGCTGCCGCGTCACGCGCTGGCCCTCGCGCACGCGCGCCGCCTCGTCGGCGAGGAGCTGCGCCACCGACGCCCCGAGCTCGGCGTGCGGGAGCTCGCGCGCCAGCGTGTACGGATCGATCTCGGCCGCCTCGATGTGCACCACCGCGAGGGGGTCGGTGTCGCGCGTCTGGAGGTCTCTCGCCACCGCGTCGGGCAGGGCGCCGGGCACCACGCTCGCCGCGGCGACGCCCTCGTAGGTTTGCAGCACCGCCACGCGCTCGGTGAGCTGCCCGAGGCCGCGGCAGCGGGCGCACGAGAGGGTCTTCTTTCCGCTGCAGCGCGCGCAGGCTACGCGACCGTAGGCGCACGCAGAGCACGGCTGGTCGCGGCGGCCGAGGCAGCCGGGGCAGCGCACGGGGCCCTTCGCGCCCGCGATCTCGCCCGCGCCCGCGCAGCGCACGCAGCGGATGCGGACGCGGCCGTTGCACGCTGGGCAGGTGCGCTCGCCGCCGCCGCGGCACTCGGAGCAAGGCACGCGCCCGTGCTCGCACGCGCGGCACAGGCTGCGAATCGGCGCCGTGTCGAGGAGGAACTCCGCGCGCCACGCCGTCCACGCCTCGACCTCGGGGAGCTCGAGCGCCCACGGGTCGACCGACGCGCCGGGCGCCGTCGCCTCGGGGGGAACGGGCACCTCGTCGTCGTCGCGCCACGGCGGCGGCACGAAGCGCAGCGCGCGGCTCTCCATGCGCGTGGTGACGTGAGCCTCGAACGCGGGGCGCGCCGTGACCGAGAGCAGCTCGACGCCCGACGAGGGCTCCGACGACGATAGCCCTGATTGCCTCCGAGACCAGCGTCCTACCGCGGCGCGCACCCGCGCGAGCGTCTCTTCGTCGTCGACGGGCTGCGACGCGATGAGCGCCTCGACGCGCAGCTCGCGCCGCTCGGGGAGCACCTCGGGCGCCTCGTCGGCCTCTGCGACGTCGTCGACGGGCGCGTCTTCATCGAGGGCGCCCTCGATCTCCGCCAGCGCCTCGAGCGCCTGCGCCGTGGGCGTCTCCTCGACCGCGTCGTCGCGCGTGAGCTCCGCCGCCAGCGCGCGCGCCTTGCGCTCGGCCTCGGCGAGCCGCGCGATCTCTCGCTCCGCGGCCACGCGCCGCGCCGCCCACGCCGCCTCGCGCGCCGCCTCGCGCTCGGTGAGGAGCCTCCGCGCGAGCTCCTCGGCCTCCTCGTCGGCCGCCGCGCGCCGCCGCGCCTCGTCGGCCATGCGCGCTGCGGCCTCGGCGGCCTCCTCCGCCCGACGTGAGGTCTCGCGCCTCGCCTCGGCCTCGATCGCCTCGACGCGCGCGGCCTCCTCTTCAGCAGCACGGCGCGCCTCGTCGGCCAGGGCCGCGAGCTCGGCCTCGCGCCGCGCCGCATCGCGCCGCGCCTCGTCTTCGAGCGCCGCGATGCGCGACGCCTCGCGCCCCGCCGCAGTCCGCGCCTGCTCCTCGAGCGCCCGCAGCCGCGACGCCTCGAGCTCTGCCTGCCGCCGCGACGCCTCGACCTCCTGAAGCCGCGACGCCTCGACCTCCGCAGCGCTCTGGTCCGCGGCCTCCCTCGCGCGCTGCGCCCGCCGCTGCACCTGCTCGGCCTCGAGGCGCGCGATGTCACGCTCCAGCCGCGCGCGCTCGGCCTCGAGGCGCGCCTCGTCGCGCTCCGCGGCCGCCCTCGCCGCGAGGCGCTCGGCCTCGAGCTTCGCCGCGTCGCGCTCCATCGCGAAGCGCACCCGCGCCTGCTCGACCTCGAGCCTCGCCGCGTCGCGCTCCGCCGTGAGCCGCGAGAGTTCGCGCTCCGACGCGGCCCGCGTCAGCTCGCGCTCGGCCCCGATGCGGGCGAGCTCGTGCGCCATCGACGCGTGCGCCGCGTCGCGCTCCGCCGTGAGCCGCGCGACCTCGCGCTCGACCTCGCGGCGCACGCGGTCGCGCTACGTCGCGAGGCGCGCCTCCTCGCGCTCGGCGGCGAGCTGCGCGGCCTCCTCTTGCGCGGCGCGCGCGGCGGCCTCGCGCGCGTCGGCGAGGCGCGCGGCGTCGCGCTCGGCGGCGAGGCGGGCCCCCTCGCGCTCGGCCACGAGGTGCTCCGTCGCGAGCGCGTCGGTCGGCACCGGAACGCCCGCCGACGCGAGCGCCGACGCGCAGTCTTCTGCGTGCGACGGGTCGGTGAGCGCCATCATCGCCAGCACGCCGAACGACGGCACGTGCCGCGCCACCCACAGGAGCAGCGTGCCGTGCGCGCGATGCACCGAACCCTCGTGCCACAAGGGCTCCCACGCGCTCGCGTCGCGCGCGAGGGGCGCCACCTTGCGGTAGCCGCGCACCACGCCGCGCACCATGGGGCGCTGCGGCTCGAGCGGCAGCTCCTCGAGGCCGCACAGGAGCGCGAGCCGGAGCGACGCCACGCCCGCGGGCACCGCGCCCGCGCCGAGCGTCGGGCCCCACGCGTCGAGCGCCTGCTCGAGCGTCACCCCCATGACCCCGAGCGTCGGGTGAAACCTCCGCAGCCACGCCGTCACGTGCCCCTGCGCGAGCTGCGCCTCGAGGTGGTGCCACGCGCGCTTCCACGCCGTCACGAGGTCTGCGGGCGACGACACCGCGTAGCCCGCGCGCCCCCACGGGAGCACCAGCCCCGCGTGCCCCAGCGCCGCGAGCAGCGCGTGCAGCGAGGCATCGTCGTCGCCGCCGTCGAGCTCCACCCCGGGCGCGGCGACCGAGAGCCACGCGCGCAGCTCGCCGCTGCGGTGGCAGCGCGCGAGGGGCTCCCACACCGCGGCGAGGCGCGCCGTCGCGCGCAGGTCGGCCACGGTCTGAAAGCGCACCGCGCGCCCCTCGGCGCCGTCGTCGAGGTACACCCGCAGCGCCGCGCGCGGCACGCGTCGGTACACCCCGCGCCAGAACGCCGACTCGTCGTGCTCGTGCGCGGGCGCGTGCGCCAGGTCCTCGAGCCACAGCGCGTCTCGCCGCGCGCGCGGGAGCGTGTCGAGCCACGCGCGGAGCGTCCCGCTGCGCCACGCCTCGAGCGCCGCGGCGCGCGCCCCCTGCCGAGCGAGCACCTCGCGCGCGAGGGCCGCGGGGTCGGTCACCGCGCGGTCGCCGAGGCGCAGGGGCTCGCCGAGCGACCACCGCAGGCGCAGCGTCGCGTGCGCGTCGCCCCGTGCGAGCGCGTCGCACGCCCCGGCCACCACGCCGTGCCCCTTGAGGCGAAACCACCGCGCGAGCACGGGCGCCGCGCCCGCCACGCTCGACGCGTGGAGCCGCGCCCCGCGCAGGTGGGCGAGCAGCGTCTCGGGGCCCGTCACGGTCTGCCCGTCGACGAGCACGCCGTCGCGCCCGAGCGCCCACACGAGCCACCACAGGCCCGTGAGCGCGGCCCCCGGCGTCGCGGCGTCTTGCGCGAGCGCCTGCGCCTCCTGCGCGGCCGCCACGAGCTCGTCGGGGCCGCGGTTCGCGCGGATCCACCCGACGAGGCTCCCGTCGCGCAGCGAGGCGACGCCCTGCGCCTGCGACGACACCAGCGCGTCGGCCACCGCGTCGAGCGTGCGCGGGGCGCCCGGGAGCACCGTGCAGGGCGTCCACGGGGCCACCTCGCCGGGCAACATTTCTACGCCGAGAAACCCAGTGATACCGAGAAGTTCCTCATCGCCGAGGCCGCGGCGTCGGGCCTCTTCCGCGAGCCGTCGCGCGCCGTCGGCGTACACCCGCCCCTGCCCCGCGGCCTCGGCCCGCACGCGCTCCTCGAGGGCGCGCACGTGCCACGCGCGCAGGTCGTCGCGCGCCGCGCCGTGCATCGCCGCATCGACCGTGGCGCTCGAGGAGCGCGTGCGTCGTCGCAGGTCGTCGAGGCGCCGCGTGAGGGCCGCGCCCGCCACCTCGGAGCGCGCCCGCCACTCGGCGCCGCGGCGGGTCACCTGGTTGAGCGCGGTGCGCGCGAGGGCCACGCGCTCGCGCAGCGCGCCCTCGTCGGGGGCGCTCGCGAGCAGGTCCGGCGCCGACGGCCACAGCGCCGCCAGGAGGGGGACGCCGTCGTCGGCGAGCGCGGTCACCATGCGCAGGTCGTCGTCGGAGACCACGCGCCCCCGCCCGCGCACGCCCCCGACAGACTCGTCGAACACCTCGAGGAACGACTCCCCCTCGGGCACGATGGGTAGCTCGGGCGTCGGGTCGCGCGGCGCGGCATCGCCCGACGACGTGTCATCGAGCTCGAGGAAGGCCTCTTCGTTGGGTGGCTGGTCGCGCTCCACGGGGATCGATCGTTCGCGTGCGCCGGGGAGTATGGTACGTGTCGTCTCCGCTCCCAAAAACATGGCCTTTTATGGCATCGACCTCGGCACCACGTTCTGCTCGGTGGCCTGCGCCGACCGCGGCGTCGTGCGGCTCATCGCGCTCGACCGCGGCGCGTTCACCATGGCCTCCACGGTGCTCCTCGACGGCCGCGATGCTTCGTCTCCGCGGGCCCTCGTAGGGCGCGTCGCGACCGCCCGCTACCGCGAGCTCTGCGCGAACCACGGCGACGCGCCCACACACGTCACCCTCGTGCGCGGCAGCAAGAACCACCTCGGCGTCACCGGGCCCGTGAGCGCGGGCCCTCCGTGGCCCCTCGGGTCGTGGAGCCTCGGCCCCACCGACGCAGCCGCCGTGGTGCTGCGCGCCCTCGCCGACGCCGTGTCGCGCGCGCCCGACGCGCCGCCTCTCGACGGCGTGGTGGTCACGCACCCTCAACGCTTTCGCAACCGCGAGCGGCGCGCCACCGCGCAGGCCGTGTACCTCGCGGGCCTCCGCGGCGTGGGCATGCTCCCCGAGCCCGACGCGGCGGCGTGGGCCTACGGCATGGCCCTGCGCGGCGACGGCCGCGAGGCGCCCTTCATGGTCTTCGATTTCGGCGGCGGCACCCTCGACGTGACCGTGATGCGCCGCGCGGGCGGCGTCACCCCGCGCCTCGACGCGCTCGCCTCGTACGGCGTTCAGCTGGGCGGCCTCGGCATCGACGAGGCCCTGCGCGAGAGGCTCCTTGCGAAGTGCGGCGAGGCCCTGGGCCGCGACGACCTCACGCCCGACGCGCTCGACGAGGGCTCGCGCGAGGCGCTCCTCGCGGCCGCCGAGGGGGTGAAGATCCAGCTCAACGCGCACGCCACGGGCGACGTGAACCCCGCCGCGCGCACGGCCTCGCGCACGCTCGCCCTCCGCACCGCCCGCGGCGAGTCGCTCGCGCCGTGTACGGTGCGCGTCACGCTGGGCGAGCTCGCCGCGTGGATCGGCGAGACCGTGGAGCGCGCCGTCGACTGCGCCACCGAGGCGCTGCACCTCGCGGGGCTCTCGTGGGGGGCGCTCGACGAGGCGCTGCTCGTGGGCGGGTCGAGCTGGCTCCACCCCGTGCAGTCGCGCCTGCGCGCGCTCATGGGCGGCCGCGTGCGGCTCTACGACGACGTCGACAACCCGCTCAACCCCTCGACCGCCGTGGCCGCCGGCGCGGCCCTCTTCGCCGAGCAGCTCTTTCGCAGCGGCGACGCCTCGCTGTCGGCGCTCGACTACCACGGCGTCACGCCCGACGCCTTCGGGGTGCGCGCGCGCGAGCCCGACCCGCAGCGGCCCGGCGAGCGGCGCGAGACGCTGGCGGTGCTCGTGCCCGCGCTCACGCGCGTCCCCTTCGAGGGCAGGCGGACGTTTCGCAAGCGCGGCGGCGCGCGGGTGCTGCCCATCGAGGTGCTCGAGGGTCGCAGCCTCAGCGAGGCCACGGCGCTCGGGCGCTTCGAAGTGTCGCTCGACGAGGCCCTCCCCGACGGCGCCCCCGTCGATGTGACCTTGCGCATCGGGCGCGATGGCGTGCTCTCCGTCGAGGTGCGCGACCCCAAGACGGGGGCCGTTCGCGCCACCGCGCTGCGCGACGCCGAGGGGCTCTACGCCGACGACGAGCTCGACGCGCGGCGGCTCCTGCTGGCCTCCCTCGCGATCGCGCACGACGCGCTGTAGGGGCTATTTTTAGCCGTGAACGGCGCGGCCGAAGTCGCGCATCCACGCCATCTCGTCGTCGGAGAGGGGGCCCTTCCGCAGGGCCGCGAGGTTCTCGTCGAGCTGCTGCTCGTTGGCGGGGCCCGAGAGCACCACGTCGACGTGCGGCGACGAGAGGCAGAAGCGGTAGCAGTCGCTCGCGGTGGCGACGTTGCCCGCCCATTTCGAGGGGCGCTTGAGGAGCTTGCGCCACGACGTGGCGGTGTACGCCACGAGCGAGGGGTTGCGCTTCGCCAGGTGCGGAAAGATGTCTCTCTCGGCCCCGGGGTGCGCGGCGTTGTAACGGATCATGAAGAGGTCGATGGGCGAGTCTTCGGCGAGGCGGCCGGCGCGCTCGCGGTCGTGAATCGACGTGCCGATCGCGCGGATCTTGCCCTCTTCTTTGAGCTTCTGGAGCTCGCTCAAGGTGCCCTCGGTGAGGGCCGAGGTGACGCCCAGCCAGAAGAGGTGAAACACGTCGAGGTAGTCGACCTTGAGGGTCTTGAGGGCCTTCTCGACGCCGCGGCGGTATCCGCCGCCGAACCAGCCTACGGTGGGGCCCGTGGCGATCACGTAGCGCTCGCGGTCGGCCTTGAGCTTCTCAGCGAACACGGGGGTAATGTCGCCGGAGCGAAACGACGTCCAGAAGACGTAGTTGACCCCGTGGTCGAGGGCCCTGGCGAAGCCGCGACCGTCGAGGCCGTAGTTGGTGGCCACGCCCATGCGGCACACGCGCTTCTTCACTGCGCCCAGCTCGCGCTCAGAGAACTCGTTGGAGGCCATTGGGGAGCGGCCTTTCTATTGCGAGTGCGCGGCGCTGCCGAAGGTGAAGGTGTACCGAACGCTGATGCCCACGGAGAAGGCCGTGTTGCTGTCGCCGCCGGGCGCGTACGAGCGCTCCGACGTGGTCGTGGTGTCGCTGCCGGGGCGCACCTCGTGGCGGTAGACCTCGTGCGTGGTGCCGCCGCCCACGAGGGCCGTGAAGGTGGCGTTGAGGCCCACCGCGAGCGAGGGGATGATGCGGTAGTCGACGCCGAGGCCCACGGGGATGCCGAGGTACGTGGTGGTCCAGCGCGTGTACGAGTCGAGCACGCTCACGTCTTCGTAGTTCCGCAGGCGGCCATACTGGGCCACCGACACGCCCAGCGAGAGCCAGGGCTCGAAGCGGCGACGGTCGGTCCAGGTGTCGAAGAAGACGCGGGGGTTCTGGCGTGAGCCGTTGAAGAAGGCCATGGGATACACGCGGGCGTAGGCGCCCACGTGAAACGAGCTGATGGCGTCATAGGGCCTGAAGCCCGCCTCGCTCGGCGAGAACTGGTTGGCCGCCACGAGGCTCTGATAGCCGCCCGAGAGGCCCGCGGAGAGGTACGGCGTGAAGCGGTATCCCGCGGAGAGGTCGAAGCCGAAGTTCGCCCCGAAGGAGTCGGTGGGCGGCCGCACCTCGGGCCGCGGAAGCTCCTCGCTCGGGAGAAACACGCTCTCGTCGTGCGTGAGCGCGCCCCCTACGCCCCCCGAGAGCTGCAGCTCGAGGCCCCGCTCGCCCTCGTAATCAGGGTGCGTCGCCCGCGCGGCGCTCGCTTGGAACATCGCCGCAGCAAACACGCACGGGATGACACTTCGCTTCGTATTCACAAGTACATTCCTCTCCTGCGCACGAATGTCGCACGGATCACACAGCGCGAGGAGACGTTTCCCTCCGCGCTGTGTTTGCCGCAGCGCGG
>CANMAT010000032.1 GCA_947494865.1 Deltaproteobacteria bacterium | reverse complement strand
CTCGCGTCGCGCTCTCCTCGCTGCGCGTCAACTTCGCGTGGACGGCCTTCGGCAACGCCTTCTACATGGCCAGCCAGTGGGCCCTGCTCATGGTGCTCGCCAAGGCGTCTTCGCCCGAGGTCGTAGGGGGCTTCTCGTACGCGCTCGCCCTCTCGGCCCCCATCGTGGCCACCAGCATGATGGGGCTGCGCCAGGTGATCGTCACCGACACCCGCGGCGAGCACACCTACGGCGACTACCTCGCGCTGCGCGTCGCCACGTCGGGCGCCGCGGGCGTGGTCATCGCCGTCGTGGCCATGGTCAAGTGCGACACCGCCGCGATGCGCGCCACGGCGCTCCTCGTGGGCGCGGCCAAGCTCCTCGAGTCGGTGAGCGACATCGTGCACGGGCGCTTCCAGTGGGCCGAGCGTATGGACCGCGCGGCCGTCTCGCTCTTCATCAAGGGCTGCGCGTCGCTCACCCTCATGGGCTCGCTGCTGTTCGTCACGAAGAGCCTCGTGTGGGCCTCCGCGGGCATGGTGCTCGCCAACGCGGGGGTGCTCTTCTTCTTCGACCTCCCGCAGAGCCGCAAGGTGGCCGCCGGCGACGACCTCCGCCTGCGGTGGAACCTCAAGGTCATGGCCCGCCTCACGCGCATCGCGGCGCCCATCACCGCGTGCGTGCTCTTCACCTCGACCGCCGGCTCGACGCCGCGCTACTACCTCGAGGCCTTTCGCGGGCCGCGCGAGGTGGGGTACTACACCATCGCCTCGGCGCCGCTGCTGGTCATGGGCTTCCTCCCCGCGGTGCTCAACCAGGCCACGCTCGCGCGCGCCGCGCGGTACTATCAGGCCGGCGAGCACGACGCGTTCGTGCGCCTCAACGGCCGCGTCATGGCCGTGAACATGGCGCTCAACCTCGGCTTCGTGGCCGGCGCCGCGCTGCTCGGGCACCTGTTTCTTCGGTACATGTACACCGCCGAGTATGAGCACCTGCGCGGCGTCATGGTGATCTTCACGCTGAGCCAGACCGTGGCCGTGCTGGCCACCATCGGGGTGCAGCTCATCTCGGCCGCGCGCATGTTCGTGCTCCACACCGTCAACGCCGTGATCGCGCTCGCGGCGCTGTACCTCGCGAGCCGCTGGCTGGTGCCCACCCTGGGCGTGCGCGGCAGCGCGTGGGCCGAGGTGATTCGCAACACGTCGGCCACCCTCTTGCCCCTCGCGCTCACGGCCGTCTACCTCTGGCGCCGCGACTGGATCACCGACCGCACGAAGCCCGCGTAGGCTCAGCGCCGCGCCGACCGGGCCTTCGCCGTCACCCGCCCCCCGCGTCGCGCGCCGCGTCGCCCGTCGCCGCGGGCTTTACGGCCACGGTGACGGCGTCGCTCGCGGGCCCTCTGCGGGCGAGGTCGCCGAGGGTGCCGAGCGCGCGCCCGAGGCCCCCCAGCGAGCTCACGAGCCCGTGAACGGGCTCCGACCCGCTGCCGATGATGATGCCCGTGAGGATCATGTCGAGCGTCGCGGGCATCTCGGCGAAGCCCATCGCGCGAAACAGGGTGACGCGCCCCGCGAAGGCGAGCGCGGGCCCCAGAAAGAAGCTCCCGTACAAGATCACCCTGCGCTTGTAGGCCACGTACACCGGGTGTCGCACGAGGCCCGTGACGCGCTCGCGCGCCTCGTCGAGGCGCCCGCGGGCCTCGCGAAACGCCGCGTCGCGCGCGTCGCTCGCCGCCTGGCTGGGGGGCGCGCCGGTGAGGGCCCGCTCGGCCTCGTCGAACGCGCGCTGCGCCTCGTCGAGCGCGCGCTTCAACTCGCCGAGCGGGGCGTGCAGCCACGCGATGAGCCGACCGACGGCGACGGCGCTGCTTTCGAAGAGGGTGAAGGCCGTCTCCCACGAGCGCTCGACGGCCACCGTGAGCGCGAAGAGCGGCCCCAGCGCGCCCGTCGCCGCCGCGCCCTGTGACCCGCCGCTGTCGCCCAGCGCGACCGCGGGAAACGCCACCACCGCGGCCCCGAAGAGCGCAGCCAACGCGCGTGCGGGACGCGCCTCACCGACCGTAATCAGCCTCGTCATGTGCACCCCTGAGTGGGCGCATTGTCGCGGTTCGCGCGCGCCGCGCAAGCAATCGCTGGAGCGTGCGGCGCAGCTCGGCGGCGTCGAGGGGCTTCGCGAGGTAGGCGTCCATGCCCGCGGCGAAGCACTGCTCGCGGTCGCCCGCCATCGCGTGCGCGGTGAGGGCCACGATGGGCACGCGCTGACCCGTCGCGCGCTCGCGTCGGCGAATGGCGGCGGTGGCCTCGGTGCCGCTCATCTCGGGCATCTGCACGTCCATGAGAATCAGGTCGACGCCGCCGCGCGCGTGCGCCGCGAGCGCTTCGCGGCCGTTGTGCGTCGTCTCGACGGTGTAGCCCCACTGCGTGAGCAGGTGCTCGGCGAGCATCACGTTCACCGGGTTGTCTTCGACGAGGAGCACCCGCGCCGAGATGGGGTCGACGGGCGCCTCGACCTCGGGCGGCAGGGGCGTCGCCGGGGGCGCGACGGCGAAGGGCAGGCGCGCCACGAACTCGCTGCCGACGCCGACGGCGCTCTCGACCTCGAGGGTGCCCCCCATGCGAAGCACGAGGCCGCGGGTGATGGTGAGCCCGAGCCCGGTGCCGCCGAAGCGGCGGGCGATCGAGGCGTCGGCCTGCACGAAGGCTTCGAAGACGCCCCCGAGCTGCGCGGGCTCGATGCCGATGCCCGTGTCGCGCACGCGGAGGCACACCGCGACGGCGCCATCGTCGACGGGCGCGGCTTCGACGGAGACCGACACCGACCCGCGGGGGGTGAACTTGATCGCGTTGCCGACGAGGTTGGTGAGCACCTGGCGCACGCGCGCGGGGTCTCCCATGAGGCGCTCGGGGAGGTCGGGGGAGACATCGCACGAGAGCGCGAGGCCCTTGTCGCCCGCGTTGGGGGCGAGCATCTGGAGCACCTCCGAGAGCACGCGCGGGAGGTCGAACGGGACCGACTCGACGATGAGCTGCCCGGCCTCGATGCGCGACGAGTCGAGCACGTCGTTGATCACCGAGAGCAGCGACCCCGCCGAGGCGCGCACCACGTCGAGGTACGTGCGCTGCTGCGCCGTGAGGTCGCTCGCGAGGAGCAGGTCGGTCACGCCGATCACGCCGTTCATGGGCGTGCGAATCTCGTGGCTCACGTTGGCGAGGAAGGCGCTCTTGGCGCGGCTCGCGGCCTCGGCGGCCTCCTTGGCGGCGCTGAGCTGCGCGTTGAGCTCCTCGGCCTTGCGGAGCTCGCGGCGCGCGAACTCGGCCTCGTGGCGCGCGAGCAGCGTCTGCGTGTGCGTGGCGTTCGCGCGGTGCAGCATCGCGAGGCCGGCGCGGTGCTCCACCTCGCGGGCTTGGTAGGCGCGCATCCAGTCGCCGAGGGCGACGTGGCAGTCGGCGAGGACGCGGTGCGCGCGCATCGTGGCGAGGGGCGTGGCGCAGCGCTCGAAGTCTTCGGCGGTGACGGCCGCGAGGGCGGCGACGGCGTCGGCGTGGCGCCCCTCGCGGGCCATGAGGGTCGCCTCGGCCCAGGGAACGTAGACCCGGTGCGTGGGGGTCATGGCGCCGTCGCGGGTGCCGTGGAGGCGCAGCGTGGCGCGGGCCTCGTCGAGGGCGCGGCGGGCCTCGTCGAGGAAGCCACCGTCGACGAAGGCCACCGTCGAGAACGAGAAGAAATAGAGGTTCTGCTCGTGGCTCTGGTCGCCGCGCGCTTCGGCGATGGCGAGCGCGCCGTCGCGCGCGGCGGCGCACGCGCCGGGCACGTCGCCGAGCGAGAGCTGCGCGAGCACCATGTTGCCGAAGATGAGCGACAGGCGCATGCGGCTGCCTGCGTGGTGCTGCGCGAGCCTGCGCGTGGCATCGAGCTCGACGAGCGCCGCGCGGTGGTCGCCCGTCCACAGGTGCGTGTGCGCGAGGTTGTTGCGCTGCAGCACCTCGGCGCCCACGTCGCCCACCGAGAGCGCGAGGGCGAGCGCCTCGGACCAGTGGCGCACCGCCGCGACCGCGTCGCGGTCGTTCGCGGCGAGGGCGCCGGCCACCGTGTGGGCCATCACGCGGTCGCGCGGGGTGAGCACCGCCGCGGCCGCGAGCACGTCGCGCTCGAGGGTGGCGCGCGCCTCGTCCCACGCGCCGCGGCGGAGGTGGCAGCGCGCCACGCCGAGGTGGCTCATGGCGACGCCGCGCGGGTCGCCGAGGGCCGCGAAGCGTGCGGCCAGCGCGTGAAAGCCCGCCACGCGCTCGAGCGTGGCGTCGCGCACGGCGTCCACGAGCGCGGTGACGAGCTCCGCCTCGGCGAGGCAGAGGGGCCCGCGCGCGCCCTCGTCGCGGACGGCCTGCGCGATGCGCCGGCACGCGTCGAGGTCGGAGAAGAACAACGCCCACGCGTCCTCGTCGCGAGGCGCGCGGGCCAACGGCGCTGGGACGGTGTGGGATTCGTGCACGGCGGGCGTTGTATCGTCAGTTGGCGTCCACTTCGAGAGCTCCCTCGACGACGAGGCCTCAATGCGGAGAGTCGACGGCGCTATCGGGGGCGCAGCGGCAGGCGCCAGCGCAGCACGAGGTACGTGGCGAAGGCGGCGAAGGCCGCGGCGTACACGGGCGTCGAGCCGCGCGCCCACGCCGCCGCGAGGAGGGCGTAGAACACCACCGCCGCGCTGGTGCGTGCGGCGAGGTTGCGGGCGAAGGCCTCGGCGGTGAGGGCGCCCGCGCGCTCGCTCGCGGCCCGCTCGGCGGCCGTCACGCGATACCAGCGCCACGCGACGCCGTTGCGGGCGCCGGTGGCGGTGTAGAACCACGTCCACGTTGCGTCGACGCCGCGCGCCGCGAGGGCGCGGTTGGCTTCGACGAAGCACGGTCGCAGCGCGGCGGCGGCGGCCTGGGCGCGGCGCTCCCCGGGCTGCGCGCCGTCGGCCATCGCGCGACGCAGGTGCGCGGCGACGTCGGCGGGGGCCGCGATGGGGAGCGCGTCGAGGGCCATGGCGCGCGCGAAATCGTCGAGCGCGCCGTCGGCGGTGAGCGTCGCCTCGGGCGACGGAAACGCGGGATACGGGAGCGCCACAGGGGCTCTTGTCGGTTGCATCGCGTACGCCCCCGCTTCGTGCCAGACCTGAAGGGGCTGCGTCAACGTTGCGCAAGCTGTACGCGCGCGAGGGCGTGGTATGATATCGACCCGAGCACCACGACGTATGATGTACGCCCACCTCGCCCTGGCGGCCTTCGTTCAGCAGGTTCGACCCGGGGGCGGCAAGTTCGACGCCCTTTTTCAGTCGCTCGGCGGCGCCTTTCGCGACAACGCCTCGCACGCGCACGACGCGGTGGTCGCGCTCGAGGTGATCGTCGTCGCGGCCGTGGTAGGCGCCCTCGCGTGGCCGTCGATCAAGCGCCGACGCGACGCGCGCGCCGAGGCCGAGGCCCTCGCGCGCCTCGCGAAGGAGCGCGGGCTCGACGCGGCCGACGTCGCGCTCCTCTCGTCGCTCGCGGCCCACGGCAAGACCTCGCCCTACCTCGCGGCGAAGCACCTCGACGTGTTCGAGCGCGCCGTCGCCGCGGAGCTCGAGACGCGCGCGCCCACCACCGCGGTGCGCGAGGGCGACATCTTCGACAGCACGCACCGGCTCCGCGAGCGCCTCGGCTTCGGCACCCGCGACCGCTACCAGGCGATTCTCACCACGCGCGAGCTCACGCCGGGCCTGCCTGTGGCTGTGTCGGGCATGCGCACCGAGGTGGCCGAGGTCACCGAGGCGTTCTTCGCGCTCGTGGTGCCGCGCCGCCCCGAGGTCGCCCCGGGCGTGAAGCTCGCCCTCGACATCGTGCACCAGGACGAGGCCCGGTACTACGTCGCCTGCGCCCTCCTCGCGGCCGAGCCCCGCCCCGAGGGCTGGCGCCTCGTCTTCGAACACGACGAGCACCCCGCGCGCACGCAGCGCCGACGCTTCGTGCGGGTGCACGCCCACGGCCCCGCCACGGTGCACTATGGCGGCGAGCACGGCGCCCGCGGCGGGCCCCCCGCGACGGTGCGCGGCAGCCTCATCGACGTGAGCGTCGGCGGCGCGGCGATCCGCACCGACGCGCAGATCGAGGGGCGCACGCACGCCCGCGTGACGTTCACCCTCGGCGCCGAAGAGTTTCACGACGTCGAGGCCACCGTGCTCGGCTGCGAGGGGCCGCCGGAGGGGCCGTTCCGGCTTCGCATCGAGTTCGTTCGCCTCTCGCCCGACACTCTCCAGAAGTTCGGCGCCGCGATCGCCCACGCCAGCGGCCGCAGCGTGCGTGCTCCGCCCGTCGACCCGACCGCCGAGCCTGCCGACCTGTAGGCGCACGAGCGATCGGTGTGTGGGGGCGAGCGCAGCCTTGACGCGTTCGCGTCGGGCGTGAGACGCAAGTGCGATCGGTTGTGGCGTGCGCCATCTGGCGTGTAGCTGGCGCGAAGCACCCGACCAGGAGCGCCAATGATTCGTGCCGCATGGGGATCGCGACTCACCGGAATGGTCCTGTTGACCATGTCTGCCATGGCGTCGACGTCGGGCTGCTTCGAGGGCGACATCGGCGAGCCGGGCACGAGCTGCCAGTCGACGCGGTCGTACTTCGTGAGCGACGTGTGGGGCCCCGTGCTGGCGGCGAAGTGCGTCGGGTGTCACTCCCCGGGCGGCACGGCGCAAGAGGCAGGCGCGCGCTTCCGGCTGCTGCCCGCGAGCTACCCCGACTTCGCCGACGCCAACCTCGCGAGCGCCGCGGCGATGGCCAACCAGAGCTACAACGTCGACGGGCGCACCGTGGCCACGCTGCTCGCCAAGCCCCTCGGGCTCGTGGCGCACGGCGGCGGCGCGGTGATCCGCGAGGGCACGGCGGAGTACACGGCCCTCTCCGGGCTCGTCGACCGGCTCACGAGCGGCGAGGCCGCGGCCGACGCGTGCGTCGACTACGGCTCCCTCGCGGCGCCGTCGGGCGTGGTCATGCTCGACTGGCGCGCGACGCTCCGTAAGGCCTCGCTCGACCTGTTCGGCCGCCTGCCCACCGACGAGGAGCTCGCGCGCGGCGGCCTCAACGAGACGGGCTTCGACGCAACCCTCTCGGGCATGATCGAGAGCCCGGCCTTCTACGCCCGCATGCGCACGGCGTGGAACGACCTCATGCTCACCGACCGCTACGTGACGGGCGACGGGTGCGACCAGCGCGCGCTCAACCTCATCTCGGGCGCCGACTTCCCCAACCGCGGCACCTACGGCGGCGCCGGCGGCCCCAACGGCCTCGACTGCTGCGGGATGGACCGCGCCAATGAGGCCTGCGCCCCCGTGCGCAGCTTCTTCTTGCAGGCCAACAACGCCATCGCGCGCGAGCCCATCAACCTCTTCGAGTACATCGTGCGAAACAATCGCCCGTTCTCGGAGATTCTCACCGCCGACTACACCCTCGTAAACCCCCAGTCGGCGCACGTGTACGGCGTCACCGACCAGGTGCGCTTCGAATCGTACGAGCCCACCGAGCTGCAGCCCGCGCACATTCGCTACACGCGCGTGTACCGGTCGGGCCCCAGCGAGAGCGTCGAGTTTCCCCATGCGGGCGTGCTCACCATGCCGGCGTTCCTCGCGCGGTATCCCACCACCGAGACCAACCGCAACCGCCACCGCGCGCGCGTGGTCCAGTCGTACTTTCTCGCCACCGACATCTTGAAGGTGGGCGAGCGGCCCATCGACCCCACGGCGAGCGAGGCCCTGGTCACCGCGCCGACGCTCAACTACAGCCCCTGCGCCACGTGCCACCGCATCAACGACCCCATCGCGGGCGCGTTCCGGGGCTTCTTCCCCACCGACACGGCCTGGCGCTTCGACCCCCGCGACGCCTGGTACACCGACATGTTTCCGCCGGGCTTCGCCGGGCAAGACATGCCCGGCTCGAGCTACCGCTCGGGCCTCCGGTGGCTCGCGCCGCGCATCGTCGAAGACCCGCGCTTCGCCGCCTCGGTGGTGCGCTTCGTCTACAAGACCCTCACGGGCCGCGAGCCCCTGGTGCACCCCACGGAGACCATCGACCCGCTCTACGCCTCGCGCTCCGCCGCGTGGAACGAGCAGGATCGTATCTTCCGCGCCATCGCCCGCCGCTTCGTGGCGACGAACATGAACTTCAAGACCGTCGTCACCGAGATGATCCGCTCGCCCCTCTACCGCGCCACCAACGCGGTGGTAAACGGCGACCCCGCGCGCATGGCCGCGCACGCGGGCCTCGGCACCGCGATGCTGCTCACGCCCGAGCTCCTCGACCGCCGCATCCGCGCCATCACGGGCTACGCATGGTACCGCGACCTCGCGCGCGAGGCGGCGAGCCGCAACGACGGCTGGCTCACGAACGAATTCTATTTCCCCTACGGCGGCATCAACTCCGACACCATCGTGAAGCGCGCCACCGACCCGAGCGGGGTGATCATCGGCGTGGCGCAGCGCATGGCCAACGAGCTCGCGTGTCGGGGCACCGCGTTCGACTTCACGCGCCCGCAGGCGGAGCGAAGGTTCTTCCGCAACGTGCGCATCGACACGGTGCCCGAGAGCGCGGGGCAGCCCGTGCCCGGCAGCGTGGCGCAGATTCGCCAGAACATCGTCGAGCTGCACGAGCGCATCCTCGGCGAGCGCCTCTCGATCGACTCGGTCGAGGTGGAGCGCACCTACCAGCTCTTCCTCGAGACGTGGCGCGAGGTGCGCGATGCGAACAGCAACGCGATCCCCGACGCGTGCCGCGCGACCCGTGACATCACCACCAACGAGGCCCTCGCGATGGGAACCACCATCACCGAAGACCGCAACGGGACGGTGCGCGCGTGGATGGCCGTGCTCACGTACCTCTTCTCGGACTACCGCTTCCTCTACCAGTGAGCGCAGGAGACGCACCGACGATGGAACGACGTAACTTCCTGGGGCTCGGCCTCCTCGCGGGACTGGCGGCCGGCGTGTCGCCCTCGGCGCGCAGGCTCCTGCACGCGCAGCCGATGCCGCCCTCCTCGGCGATCGAGCCCTACGCGGGCCGCTTCTTTCTGTTCATCAACGCCGGCGGCGGGTGGGACCCGACCATGGTGTGCGACCCCAAAGGGGGCGACATCAACCGCCAGTTCATGCCGAGCGCCATCGGCACCGCGGGGCCCTTCTCGTACGCGCCGATCTCCTTCATGGACGGCGCGCGCACGCTCTCGAACCAGCAGTTCTTCGAGAAGTTTCGCGAGCGACTCCTGGTGCTCAACGGCGTCGACATGCAGACCAACAACCACGACACCGGCACCCGGTACACGTGGTCGGGGCACCTCGAAGACGGCTATCCCCCCCTGGCGGCCATTCTCGCGGCGGCACTCGCGCCGGGCCGCCCGCTGGGCTTCCTCAGCAACGGCGGCTACGAGAACACCGTCGGCGTCGCGCCCCTCACGCGCCTCAACGACATCAACACCATCGCGCGCATCGCGCGGCCCAACCGCCCCGACCCCAACAACGCGATGGTGCAGTACCACAGCACCGCCACGCTCGACCGCATTCAGCGCGCCCAGAACCAGCGCCTCGCCGCGATGACGGCCGCGCAGACCCTCCCCACGTGGCAGCTCTCGATGCGCCAGCTCCTCGAGACGCGCGGCGGCGGCAACCTGCTCGAGCGCCTGATGATGTTCCTCCCCAGCAACGACGCGCTCAACCGCGCGACGAACCCCATTCTCAAGCAGGGGCTCGTGGCCATCGCGGCGTACCGCGCGGGCGTCTCGGCGGCGGCCAACCTCGCCGTCGGCGGCTTCGACACGCACGGCAACCACGACGCCTCGCAGGGCACCGCGCTCGGCCGCCTCCTCTCGGGCGTCGACCTGCTCATGGATCACATCGACGAGATGGGCCTGCGCGACCGCGTCACCGTGATGGTGGGATCCGACTTCGGCCGCACGCCCCAGTACAACGCCCAGAACGGCAAAGATCACTGGTCGGTCACCAGCCTGCTCATGATGGGCGCGGGCATCCGCGGCGGCCGCGTGGTGGGCGCCTCCGACGATCGGTTCCGCGCGCGCGGGCTCGACTTCGCGTCGCTCACGCCGAGCGATCAGGCGACGCGCAGGCTCAACCCGAAGTCGATTCACATGGCCCTGCGGCGCCTCGCGGGCGTCGAGGCCAGCGACGCCGCGCGGCAGTTCCCCATCTACGGCGACAACATCAGCCTCTTCGAGTAATCCCCGTCTCGCGGCTCGGCCCCTTCGTCGCCCTCGACCCCCGGTGACTCCCGTGGGAATCTTCGCGCATCCCATGAGGTTCACCCCTCGAGCGCGCGCGCGCCAGCGCATGGTTCGCGCGAGCGTCGTGACCGTACTCGCCACCCTCGTGCTAATGCCCTCGCTCGCGCCCGCCACCGTCGAAGAACAGCGCGCGCGGCTCCCCCCGCCCGCCACCTGCGACGACCCCGTCGAGGGCGTCTGGATGAGCCACCGCTATCACCCGCGCTTCCGCGACTGGTACCTCTTCAGCCTCGAGATTCACCGTGTTTCACAGGCCTCTCCGCGCCTCAAGGGGCAGATCATGGCGCGCGCCTGGGAGGGCTCCGCGCGCGACGAGCAGCCGCCCCCGTGCCGCGCGGGCCTCGACCATTGGGCCGTGCGCATGACCGCCGAGGGTGCGGTACACCCCGACGGTCGCATCGCGTTCGGGGGCACGGCCTGGGCGATCGACCACGTGTTCTGCGGTCGCGGCCCGCGCCGCGGCGAGTACTACCTCGACCAGTTCTCGGGCGTGATCGACCGCGAGATTCAGGAGTTTCAATCGGTGAACAACGACGGCGGGCGCTCCATCAACGACCCCACGGTGTTTCGCCGCGTGCGCTGCTTCGAAGCGCCGCCGGTGCCCCACGCGGCCGTGGCCCCTCCGCCCTTTCACCCGTCGGCCCCGCGGGCCTCGTGCGCGAGGCCCTGGTGAAGCCACGCCTTCGGAGGGCCCTCACCGCCGTGCGCGCCGTCGGGCGCCGCGCGCTCGACCTGTTTCCCTTCACCTCCCTCGGGCTCCTGGTGCTCGGCGGCTGCGCCCTCGCGCTCTTCACCTACGGCGTGCGGCGCATCGACCTCGTGCTCCTCGTCATGGGCTCCGTGGGCCTCGCGCTCGGCGCGCTCGCGTGCCTCGTCGTGTGCGCCACCGCGGCGGGCGTGTGGCTCTCGCTGCGCAAGCGATCGGGCGGTGAGCCCCTGCGCCTCGAGTGCGGCTACCCCACGCGCACGGGCTTCTCGGTGTCGAACCTCTGGTTCGTGCCCTTCGTGAAGGTGCGATGGACGTGGGTGTCGCCCGAGGCCAAGGTCACGCTCGTACCCCTTCGCAGAAGGCTCCACGAAGAGATCACCCCCGCGCGCCGGGGGCTCTACGAGGCCATCGTGCGGCGCGTCGAGGTGAGCGACGCCTTCGGCCTCACGCGCGTCGCGTTCGAAGCCACCGAGCGCCGCGCGATGCGCCTCGCGCCCTCCGTCGGGATGCTCAAACAGATGCACGTCGTACGGTCGATCTCGGGCGGCGACAACGTCTCCCACCCCGCGGGCCCCCCCGAGGGAGAGCGCGCCGACATGCGCCACTACTCCCCCGGCGACCCGATCAAATTCGTGCTGTGGAAGGTGTACGCGCGCACCCGTCAGCTCGTGGTGCGCACGCCCGAGCGGGCCATCAGCCCGGTGCGTCAGACCGTGGCGTACCTCGTGGCGGGCGGCGGCGACGAGCCCGCCGCGGGGGCCGCGCGCGTGGCCGTCGACAGCGGCGCGCTCGGCAGCGAGTGGGTGCTCGGCGCCGACGGCAACGACGCCTACGCGAAGTCGAACGCCCAGGCGATGGAGGTGCTCGCGAAGTCGGCGCACGCCTCGCCCGAGCAGCAGGGCGCGGGGCTCGCGAAGTTTCTCAGCGCCGCTACGCCGGGCGCCTCCGTGGGGCGCGCGGTGGTGTTCGTGCCCGCCACGCCGGGCCCCTGGCTCGACAAGGTGCTCGCCGCCGTGCGCGCCCGCTCGTCGCCCAACCAGGCGGTGTCGCCCGTCGAGTTCGTGGTGTGCGCCGACGGCATCTCGCGCAAGCCGAAGCCCACGCTCCTCGCGCGGCTCATGCTCGCGCCCGAGCGCGACGGCGCGGCGGGGCCCGTGCACACCGCCGACCTCGCCAAGGTGGTGGGCGCGCTCTCGGCCGCGCGGTCGCGGGTGCTCATCGTCGACCGCGTGGCAGGCAGGGTCTACGCCGACGGCTATCAGCGCGTCTTGGAGGCGCCCGCATCATGATCCGCAAGATCCTCTCGGGCTGGCGCCACCCGGTGCGCCTCATCGCGATGGCCCTCGCCGCGCTGTCGCTCGCGTGGGGCGTCGCGCTCACCGAAGGGCTCGCGGCCGCGATGGCGGGCGCCGCCCTCGGCGTAATCGCAGGCGAGCTCCTGGGCCGCTCGCGCGTGCGCACGGGCGTGGTGCTCGGCGGCCTGTGGCTCTTCGTGCTCGTCGCGTGGAAGGGTGGAGCCTACGCCCTCACCACCGAGTGGCTCGCGGGCGCCGTGGGCCCCGGCAACGCGCTCGCGAGTGTCGGCGTGGTGCGCTTCGGCACGCTGGCCTTCACGCTCGTGGGGGCGCTGCGCGCGCTCGCGGTGCGCAGGCCCGCGGCCCTCGCGCTCGAGCTCGGGTTCATCGCCGTGGCCGTCACGAGCGTCTTCGCGGCGCACCGCGACGGCGTCATCGCGCGACCCCTCTGGCTCTCCGATTGGGCGTGGCAGCAGGGCATCGACCCGTCGCAGGTGTTCCTCGTGGTGGGCGCCGTGGCGGTGGGCCTGCTGGCCATTCTGCTCGTGGCCGAGACGAAGAGCGGTCGCTCCCTCTCGTCGCTCGCGGCGCTCGCGGGCCTCGCGGTGCTGGCCGTGATGTTCATCAACGTGGTGGGCGCCCCTACGCCGCACCCCGAGAGCGT
>CANMAT010000031.1 GCA_947494865.1 Deltaproteobacteria bacterium | reverse complement strand
TGACCACGCCGCCGTCGCTCATGGTGCAGTCGAAGTCGGCGCAGTCGCGGAAGCCGTCGCAGTCGTTGTCGACGCCGTCGCCGCAGGCGGCGTTGCTGCTCTCCTCGCCCCGGCACATGCACACTCCGCCGTCGCGGAGTGTCACGTTGCCGCTCGGCGAACACGCGGTGACCGCGCAGGTGCGGCACGAAAAATCGCTGCAGTCGACGAAGCCGTCGCAGTCGTTGTCGATGCCGTCGCCGCAGGTGGCGTTGGTGTTCTCCGCCGCCGTCGAGTCGCAGCGCGAGCCGGCGTCAGACGCGCCGCACACGGTGACCGCCGCAGTGCGCGAGCAGTCGAAGTCGCTGCAGTCGCGGAAGCCGTCGCAGTCGTTGTCGACGCCGTCGCCGCAGGCCGCGTTGGTGTTCTCGGGGCCGGTCATGGTGCAGGGCCCGGCGTCGGCGCGCGCGCCGCACACGGTGACGCCCGCGTCGCCGCGTGAGCACGAGAAGTCGTTGCAGTCGACGAAGCCGTTGCAGTCGTTGTCGACGCCGTCGCCGCAGGCGGTGTTGGAGTTCTCCGTGCCGCGGCACAGGCAGAAGCCCGCGTCGCCGCCGCGGTTGAGCCCGCCGTCGGCGAGGCACACGGGCACCGCGCACGTCTGGCAGGAGAAATCTTGGCAGTCGGTGAAGCCGTCGCAGTCGTTGTCGAGGCCGTCGCTGCAGGCCGCGGTGGTGCTCTCGGGGTCGCCGCACATGCAGGTGCCACCGTCGCGCAGGGTGACCGTGTTGTTGGTGAGGCACGCGGGCACCGCGCACGAGCGACAGGCGAAATCGTCGCAGTCGGCGAAACCGTTGCAGTCGTTGTCGAGGCCGTCGTTGCAGCGAGCCGCGGTGTCTTCGCGGGTCATGGTCGGCGCGCAGGCCACGTCGCGGCGAGTGCGGTCGTTGGCGATGTCGCTGCCGCCGGGGGAGTCGGTGAGCGGGATCGTCGAGTCGACCCCCGCGTCTTCGACGGGCGTGTCGCCGCTGCCGCCGCGAGAGATGCATGCCGAGACGAGCAGAAGTGCACCGAGAAAGCAACGCGTCGAAGTCATCGGGGTGGTCTCCCTTGAAGAGGGCGTCGGCGAGCGCACCGACGCTCTGACCCGTAGGCGGTGCCTATCACGGATCCCTCGCCGAGGGGTATAGCGCCCCCGGAGCGCTTGACACGCGCGCCGCGCGCTGCCTTGTTGCGCACCGCGGCGACCCTTCGCCGCGGAGGTGACTCATGAACCGGGTGTTCATCGATGTGGATACGCAGGCCGATTTCTGCGCCCCCGGCGGCGCGCTCTTCGTCGCGGGCGCCCCCGCGGCGATGGGCGGGTGCGCGCGGCTCGTGAACGCAGCGGTGGCGGCGGGCGCGCCGCTTCTCGGCAGCGTCGACTCGCACGCCCACGACGCGTGGGAGTTCGCGGGCGCCGCGGGCGTGGGGCCGCGCGGCGAGCGGCCCGGGTTTCCGCCGCACTGCGTGAAGGGCACGGCGGGGTGGCTCAAGCTCCCGGCGACGCTGCCCGAGCGGTTCTACTTCGTGCCCGTCGTCGACGACCCCGACGCGGCGGCGCGGGTGCCCGCGAACACGCAGGCGGTGTACTTCGAAAAGGAGGTCTACTCGCTCTTCGCCAACCCCAACGCGGCGCGCGTTCTCGACGCGCGGGCGCCCGCGGGGCCCGTCGAGTTCGTCGTGTTCGGCGTGGCCACCGACTACTGCGTGCGCGCGGCCGCGCTGGGGCTCCTCGCGTGGATCGGCGAACGCTGCGCGCGCGCCGGGTCGCGCGTCGTAGTGGCGCGCGACGCCGTCGCGGCCGTCACCGCCGACGGGGGCGACGACGCCCTCGACGAGATGCGCGCCGCGGGCGTCGAGCTCCGCGACACCGACGCGATCCTCTCGGGTGAATCGCCCGCGCCGCGTAACGGGGCGTAAGCGCCGCGCGGCGTGTGACGTACAAGCACGTCCCGCGGGAGTAAGGGTTGCGTTCGACAACGGCCCCGCGAGAAGATTCGCCGCCGATTTACCGTCTCTCGAGTTCGCCCGGGGCCGAACACCCCACCATCTTCAAGGAGTCGCTTCGATGTCGCTGTCTTCCAAGGTCTCTCTCGCCTTGCGCTGCTCCGTCACGCTCTTCGCGGGCCTCGCCCTCACCGACTGCGTCGTGCGCACCACGCCGATTCGCACCGCGGGCACCATCAACGTGCAGCCGGGCACCGCCACGGTGAACACGCAGCCCGTGTACGTGCAGCAGCAGCAGCAGCCCGTGTACGTGCAGCAGCAGCAGCAGCCCGTGTACGTGCAGCAGCAGCCCGTCTACGCGGCGCCGCAGCCCGTCACGGGCGTGAGCGTGAACGCGGGCGTCAACGTCGGCGGCGTCGGAATGGGCATGGCGGTCGGCAGCAACTGGGTCACCGACGGATACGCGCAGAACGATTTCGTCTCGTACAACATGTCGATGCGCGCCCGTCAGTTCGCGAGCGGGTTCATGCCGGTGACGCAGCTCTACCGCGCGCAGATGGGCCAGGGGCAGCGGCAGTTCGTGACCGTGCAGATCGCCCCCGGCCGCTGCTACCGCATCATCGGCGTGGGCGGCCCCGGCGTGCAAGACCTCGATCTTCGCATGCGCGACATGAGCGGCAACGTGGTCGATCAAGACGTGGCTACGGACAACTTTCCGGTGCTCGGCCTGCAGCGGCAGCTCTGCCCGTCGTGGACGGGCAACTTCCAGGTCGAGATCATCATGTATTCGGGCGGCGGCGACGTAGGCGTGCAGGCCTTCGCCACGCAATGACCCGTCGCGGGCGCCCTCGCGCCCTCCCCTCGCCGCACCTCCCGCACCGCCGCTCCCTCATGCGCTCGTAGCGCTCTCGTCGCCGGTTCGCACCGCGCTTGACGGAGCGACCGCCCGCTTCATGTTCGATCGCGTCCTCGTCGCCCGGTGCGCGCCGCCGCGGCGCCCCGAAAGGAGGACCCGATGCCCCCTTCGCATGCGCTCTCCCTCATGAGCGCCCAGACCTCTATGGGACCGTCGTCCCCAGTCCACTCGGGATCGCCTGCGCTCCCGTGGAGCCTCGTGGCGGTCGTGCTCGTGCTCGGCGGCGCCATCGCGCTCGCGGGGCGCGCCTTTCGTCGGCGCGGGTCGCCCCCGGCCCCGCGGAGGCGCGCGCGCGGGGCGCCACCCACGGGCGGTGACGCGTGACCGCGGCGGCGTCAGGGGTGCGCCTCGTGGTGTTCGACATGGCGGGCACCACCGTGCGCGACGACGCCCTGGTGCTCAACTGCTTCGTCGAGGCCGCGCAGCGCGTGGGCCTCGACGTCTCTCGCGAAGAGCTCAACGCGCGCATGGGCGAGTCGAAGCGCGCCGTGTTCGACGCCCTCGCCCGCCGGCAGCGCGCGCCCGAGGTCGCCGCGCGGGGCTACGAGACCTTTCGCGCCGTCCTCGAGGAGGCCTACGCCCGCGCGGGCGCGGCGCCCATCGACGGCGCCGAGCGCGTGTTCGCGCGGCTCCGCGCCGACGGCGTGCGCGTCGCGCTCAACACGGGCTTCTACCGCCGCGTGGCCGACCTCCTCGTCGAGCGCCTCGGCTGGCGCGACGTCGTCGACGCGGTGGTGTGCGACGACGACGTGCCCGAGGGGCGGCCCGCGCCCTACATGATCCACGCGGCGATGCAGCGCTGCGGCGTGCATGACGTGCGCGACGTGGCGGTCGTCGGCGACACGCCGTCGGACATGCTCGCGGGCCGCAACGCAGGCGCGCGCGCGGTGGTGGGCGTCACGAGCGGGTCGCACACCGCCGCGTCGCTGCGCCGCTACCCCGCGACGCACGTGGTCGAGAGCGTGCGAGACATCCCCGCGGTGCTCGCAGCGCTCGCGGTCTGCGAGCTCACACCGTAGCCCGTCAGTGCCCCTCGGCGGGCACCGCGAGGATCTCGCCGCGCACGATGCGCCCGATGCGCCGACGCCAGATGAGCGCGAGCGAGAGCGCCACCGTGCCCAGGCCCGTCGCGAGGCCCACCCAGAGGCCTACAGCGCCGTATCCCAGGGTGAACGCGAGCGTGTAGCCCACCGGGAGGCCCACGAACCAATGGCCCACGAGGTTGGCCGCCATGCTCGCGAGGGTGTCGCCGGAGCCGCGGAGCGCGCCCGAGAGCGTGACCTGACAGCCGTCGAAGAGCTGAAAGAGCGCGGCGCACAGGAGGAGCGAGCGCGCGATCGTCGTCGAGGGGCCGTCGAGGTTGAAGAGCCCGATGATGGGCCCGGGGACCGCGAGCAGCATCACGCCCGAGAGCGACATGAACCCCGCGCCCATGGCGACCGCGCTCCATCCCGCCCGCGAGGCCCCCGGGAGGTCGTTGCGTCCGAGCGCGTTGCCCACGCGCACCGAGCCCGCCGCGCTCACGCCGAGGGGTATCATGAACATGAAGCTCGCCACCTGGAGCGCGACGTTGTGCGCCGCCGCCGCTGTGGCCCCGAGCCTCGCGCAGAGCAGCGTGGCCAGGGTGAACACGCCGCCTTCGAACACGAGCTGAACGCCTGCGGGCCCGCCCAGGCGCAGGAGCTCGCGCAGGGTGCCCCAGTGGATGCGCCGCTCGAGCGCGCGCAGGTCGGGGCCGCGGTAGTAGCTCCACGCGAGGAGGGCCACGACGGTGCACGTGCGCGCGATGACGGTGGCCCACGCGCTCCCGGCGATGCCGAGCGCTGGGAGCCCGTAGCGGCCGTGAATGAGCGCGACGTTGAAGAAGGCGTTGACCCCGTTGGCGAGGAGCAAGATCGCGGTGGCCGCCCGCGTGTCGCCGAGCGCCTGCAAGCTCTGTCGGGCGGCGGTGAACACGAGCGCGGGCACGAGGCTCCACGCGGCCACGCGGATCCACGCGGCGGCGAGGGGCACGAGCTCGGGCGCCACGCCGAAGCGCGCGAGGTGACGCGACGCCACGTCGAGGCCGAGCACGAGCGGGAGCGAGATCACCAACGCGAGGCCGATGCCGTGCGCGTGCGCGCGCGCTACGTCGTCGGGGCGACCCGCGCCGTGGGCCACCGCGACCTGACGGTCGATGCCGAGGAGGAGCCCCAGGCCGAAGAGGAAGGCGACCGCCACCACCGACGAGCCCACCCCAACGGCGCCCAGCGCCACGGGGCCCAGCGAGCCGACGAGGATCGTGTCGACGATGCCCATGAGCATCATGCCGAGGTAGCCCAGCATCACGGGCCCTGCGATCGCGAGGGTGGGGCGCCACTCGCGCGAGAGAGCGTCGCGCATGGTTCGAATCGAGGGCATCGGTGACAGAGGGGATGAGCGTCGTACCGTGATCGCGCGCAAGACGCCAGCCCGCAGCGACGCTGGCGCCGCGGCCCGGAGGGGTGCACGGTGCGCCCGTGAGCGACGACCAACGACCGATCTTTGAGGTGCGCGGCGCGCGCAAGCGCTTCGACGACCACGCCGTGCTCGACGGCGTAGACCTCGCGCTGCGGCGCGGCGAGACCGTCGCGCTCGTGGGCCCCTCGGGCTGCGGCAAGACGGTGCTGCTCAAGTGCATGATCGGGCTGGCGCCCCTCGACGGCGGAGAGATCCTCTTCGACGGGGCCTCGGTGGCCGCGATGGGCGACGCTGCGCGCCTCGACCTGCGGCGCCGCGTGGGGCTGATGTTCCAGTACAACGCGCTCTTCGACTCGATGACGGTGGGCGAGAACGTCGCGTACGGGCTGCACGAGCGGCTGTCGCACCCGATGGCACCCGCCGAGGTCGACGAGCGCGTCGCGTGGGCGCTCGCGTGCGTGGGCCTCACGGGCACCGCCGACCTGCGCCCCGAGGAGCTCTCGGGCGGCATGCGCAAGCGCGTCGGCCTCGCGCGCACGATGGCCCTGCGCCCCGAGGTGATCCTCTACGACGAGCCCACGATGGGCCTCGACCCGATCAACACGCACCGCATCGGCGCGCTCATCGACGGCCTCCACAAGAGCTACGGCATCGCGTCGATCATGGTCACCCACGACATGAAGCTGGCCTTCGACGTCGCCGATCGCGTGGCCATGATGCACGACGGCCGCGTGCTCGGCGAGGGCACCCCCGACGCGATGCGCGCCCACCCCGACGTGCGCGTGCGCGACTTTCTCACCGGCACCGACCGCGAGGGCGCCGTCGCAGACCTGTAAGGGCTTAAATCATGGCGCGCGCCGCGCCCTGCGCGACGGTCACAGTATGTCCCGACGCGCTTGACAGGGGTGGGCGAGTGCGTGACTCATGGGCCCCGCCATGACGACGAAAACCGACGACAGCACCCTCCGCGCGGTCACGCAGCGCGTGGTCGACAACTTCACGGCGCAGGGCGCGCTCTTCACCGCGCTCGACGTCTCCAACGCGGTGAAGACCGCGCTCCCCGACGTGCGGCACCGGCAGATCTCGCCCGTCGTGCGCGACCTCTTCGAGCGCCACGCGATGGGCGACTACCAGCACTCGCTCATCGACGTGCTGGCCGACGGGAAGACCCCCACGCAGGCGTACCTCTATCACCTGCCCGAGCACTCGCCGGCCCTCTACGACGACACGATGCGCAACCAGCTCGCCATTCCGCCGGTGAGCACCAGCACGTCGAAGAACGACGACGCGAGCATCTCGGCGCACAGCGTCGAGGCGCCGGTGAACGTAGGCCGCGACGGCCGCGCGCGCGTGGCCCGCCAGCTGCTGCTCAACGCGGGCATCGTGGGCGACGCGGTGTACGCCTACGTCGACACCGAGCACGCCAAGGTGGTGCTCGCCGAGGCGACGGAAGACGAAGACGAAGACGCCCTCGCGAACACCATCGAGTACGAGCACCCGTCGCTGCTCCACGTGCCGCGCGCGCTCATCGCGTCGGCCTTCACGCAGGGCGACAAGCTCGTGGCGCGGGTCTTCTCCGGCCGCGTCGAGATCGTTCGTCACTGAGGTCTGCGCCTTCAACTCTCCCTTCGTAGGAACGCACCGCCATGACCGATGCCAAGATCGTCGACGAGGTCACCCTCAACTGGACCGACCTCACGGGCAAGAAGACCGGCGCCACCACGCTGGGCTCGAACAAGTTCTACAAGGCACAGATTCACGACCTCGGGGGCAATAGCTTCAAGGTCGTGTTCACGTACGGGCGCGTCGGCCAGGCCGGGCAGACGCAGACCGTCATGGCGTCGAGCCTCGCGCAGGCGCAGAGCGCCATGAACAAGAAGGTGAGCGAGAAGACCGCCAAGGGGTACACGAAGCTCGAGATGCGCAAGGTAGACGACGAGAAGGCCAAGGCCGTCGCGGCCGGCGTCGTCGTCACCGCCGCCCCGAAGAAGCAGGCGACCCCGCGCACCCGGAGCTTTCACCCCGAGGTGGAGAGCCTCCTGAAGCTGCTCTACGGCTCGACGGGGCAGGCCGTGGCCGCGGGCCTCTCGTCGTCGGCGGGGGCGACGCAAGACGCTCCCCTCGGCAACCTGCACGACTCGCAGCTCGACAAGGGCGCCGACATTCTCGAGAAGGTCGAGAAGCTCCTCGACGGGTCGAAGAAGTCGTCGAAGAGCGACTTCGTTGACCTCACCAACGAGTACCTGTCGAACATTCCGCGCAACATCGACCACGCGCGCAAGAAGTCAAAGCTCGACCTCGACGCGATTCTCATCAACTCGAAGGAGCGCATCGAGGAGCAGCGGAAGTTCATCACCCTGCTCCGCGACGCCATCTTGCAGAAAGACGTCTTCGCGGCCGCGGCCGAGTACGAAGATCCTACCGAGGTATGGTACGATGGCCTCAAGTGTGACATCGATTTCGTGGCGCCCGAGAGCGACTTCTATAAGCAGGTAAAGACCCTGTTCGAGAAGGGTCAGTCGCCGGTGAACGCCAACTTCCACGGCCAGGTGAAGATGTACCGGATGTGGAAGTGCGAGCAGCAGGGGCGCCACGACCCCTTCACGGCCTTCGCGTCGCTCACGGAGGCGAAGCCCGGCGCCACGGGGCGCACCTGGGCGTGGCACGGCACGCGCACCGAGAACATCATGGGCATCTGCAAGACGGGCCTGCGCATGCCCAACAACCTCCCCAAGGGCGTGCACATCACGGGCAAGACCTTCGGCCTGGGCATCTATCACACGCCCTGCTGGAACGACTCGGGCGACAAGCGCAAAGACGCCAAAGGCAAGACCTACCAGCGCTGGAACGGCGCGCTCAAGAGCATGAACTACACGTCGCTCCGCGGCGCGTACTACGGCAGCGGCAACTCCGCCGACCGGGGCTACATGTTTCTCGAAGAGCTGTCGCTCGGCGTGCCCGAGATCGCCCACAAGGTGTGCTGGAACAAGCCCGCCCCCGACGCCGGCCACGATTACATCTACGCCGAGGCGTGGGGCCACGAGTCGCTCGCCAACGACGAGGTGGTCACCTTCGATGAGCACGCCTCGCGGCGCGTGGCCATCGTGGAGGTGGGCTTCAAGTGACGGCGCGGGGAGATTCCCTTCGCGGGTGATGCGATCGGGAGGTGCGGCGGTCTCCACCTTGCTTTAGAGGTGGGGCATGAAGCCCATCGTCATCGCCACCGACCTCACGCACACCACCGAGAGCGCCATTCGCCATGGGATGACCCTCGCCCGCGGCCTCGGCGCCGACGTGGTGCTCGTGCACGCCTGGGAGCCCCCCGCGATCGCCGTGATGGACGCCACCCTCGCCCTCCCCCCGGATCAGCTCGCGGTGCACGTGGGCGCCCTGCAGCGCCGCCTCGACGAGGTCGCCGAGCGCTTTCGCCCTGAGCACAGCCGCCTCTCGACGCGGCTCATCGAGGGCCCCCCCGCCGCTGCGATCGCGAACTTCGTGCAAGAGGCCGACGCACAGATGGTCGTCGTCGGGACAAGCGCACCCCGGTTTCTCACCCGCCTCCTGGGGAGCACCGCGGAGTCTGTGGTGCGCACGGCGCCGTGTCCCGTCCTCGTGGTGCGCGCCGCCATCGCCTGAGCGGCCGTCACGGGTCGCGTCGAGCGGCGTTCACCTTTGCGTCACACGCGGGCGCGCGGGCCGCGATAGTCTCCGCCGGTGATGCCCCTCGCACGACGATCCCTCCTGCTGGTTTGCGTCTCTACGCTGGGTTGCGCGTCCGCGCAGGCGCCGCCGCCGCCGCGGGGTCCGCTCACGGCGCGCGACTACGTCCCGCTGCGTGCGGGGGCGGCGTGGAGCTACGACACGCAGACGGGCTACGGGGGCGACACGGTGCTCTCGGCGCTCGCGGTGGTGCGCGTCGACGGGCAGCGGTTCTACGTGCGCAGCGGCACGCGCACCGAGACGTGGGAGCTGCGCGGCGACGGCGTGGTGCGCGAGGGCGACTACGTGGTGCGCGACCCCGTGCGTGCGGGCGCGACGTGGGCTGCGCGCGACGGTTCGCACCTCGAGGTGCGCGCGGTCAACGGCGCGCGCACCGTCGGCGGTCAGCGGTTTCGCAACGTGATCGAGGTGGTGCGCTCGGGCTCGCAGGCCCGCATCGAGACCACCACATGGTACGCGGCCGACGTGGGCGTGATCGAGGTGCGCGCCACCACGGCCTCGTCGCTGGGGCAGACCATCGAGGTGCACTCGACCCTCCGCGGGTACGTGCTGGGAGACGCGACGTGAGCACCGAACCCTTCTCGCTCCCGCCGGGGACCAACACCGTGGCGCCGCCCGCGCAGCGGGGCAACAACGCCGACGCGCGGCTGTTTCTCAACCGCGAGCTGTCGTGGCTCGAGTTCAACCAGCGCGTGCTCGACGAGGCCGCCGACCCGGGCGTTCCGCTGCTCGAGCGGGTGAAGTTTCTCGCCATCGTGGCGACGAACCTCGACGAGTTCTTCATGATCCGCGTGGCAGGCCTGAAGCAGCAGGTGGCCGGCGGCGACCCCGTCGAGCCCTCGGCCGACGGCATGAGCCCGCAGGAGTGCGTGGCGGCCATTTCGGCGCGCACCCACCGCATGGTGCGCGACCAGTACGTTCTGTGGCGCGAACAGGTGCGGCCGGCGCTCGCCGCGGTGGGCATCGCGCTCCCGTCGGCGGAGGCGTGGGGCCCCGACCTCACGAAGCGCATGGAGGACTACTTCGCGCGCGAGATCTACCCCGTGCTCACGCCCCTGGTGATCGACCCGGGGCACCCGTTTCCGCACCTGAAGAACAAGTCGCTCAACCTCGGCGTGTCGTTCGAGAGCGACCGCGAGGAGGGGGGCGTCGGGTTCGCGGTGGTGCAGGTGCCGTCGATCACGCCGCGCCTCGTCGACTGCGGCGTCGTGAACGGGGCGCGCACCTTCGTGCTCCTCGAGGACATCATCGCCCGCAACGTGGGGAGCCTCTTTACGGGCGTGAAGATCTACTCGGTGTCGTCGTTTCGCCTCACGCGAAACTGGGACCTCGAGATCGACGAGGAGGAGGCCGAAGACCTCCTCGTGGAGATTCAGCAGGAGCTGCGCCGCCGCGACCGCGGGAGCGCCGTGCGCCTCGAGGCCGCCGCCGCGATGGACCCGCGCGCCCTCGAGCTCCTGCGCGACGTGCTGGGCCTCGAGCCGGTGGACGTGTACCCCATCGACGGCCCCCTCCACCTCGGCGACCTCATGGCCGTGATGGTGGCCGACGACCGGAGGGAGCTCCGCGACGAGCCCTTCTCGCCGCAGCTCGTGCCGCCGCTGCGCGACACCGAAGACCCCTTCGCCCTCGTGGCCGAGCGCGACGTGCTCTTGCAGCACCCCTACGAGAGCTTCGACAGCGTGGTGGATTTCGTGTCGCGCGCCGCCGACGACCCGAAGGTGCTCGCCATCAAGATCACCCTCTACCGCGCGGGGAGAGACTCGCCCTTCGTGCGCGCCCTCGCCCGCGCCGCCGAGAACGGCAAGCAGGTGACGGCCCTCGTCGAGCTCAAGGCCCGCTTCGACGAGGAGGCCAACATCCAGTGGGCGCGCGCCCTCGAAGAGTCTGGCGTCCACGTGGTGTACGGCCTCATCGGGCTCAAGACGCACGCCAAGGTGTGCCTCATCGTGCGCCGCGAGGCGTCGGGCCTGAAGCGCTACGTGCACATGGCCACGGGCAACTACAACCCGACCACGGCGCGGCTCTACACCGACCTGTCGCTCTTCTCGTCGCGCCCCGAGCTCGGCGACGACGCCACCGCGCTCTTCAACCTCCTCACGGGCTACTGCGAGCCCCCCGTGTGGAAGCGCCTCGCCGTGGCCCCCCTGGGCGTCCGCGAGGCCGTGCTGCGGCTCATTCGCCGCGAGGCCGACCACGCGCGCGCGGGGCGCCCGGCGCGGCTCGTGGCGAAGCTCAACGCCCTCGTCGACCCGAAGGTGATCACCGCCCTCTACGAGGCCTCGCAGGCCGGCGTCACCATCGACCTCATCGTGCGCGGCATCTGCTGCCTGCGACCGGGCGTCCCCGGCGTGAGCGATCGCATCCGCGTCGTGTCCATCATCGACCGCTTCCTCGAGCACGCGCGCGTCGTCGCGGTCGAGAACGGCGGGGCGCGGGAGGTGTACCTCTCGTCGGCCGACTGGATGCCGCGCAACTTCGACCGCCGCGTGGAGGTGTTCTTCCCCGTGGAGCACCCGCCGATGGCCCAGTGGATCTTCAACGAGGTGCTCGGCGTTCAGCTCGCCGACAACGTGAAGATGCGGGTGATGAGGCCCGACGGCACCTACGAGCGCCGCGCGCCCGCCGAGGGCGAGGCCCCGCTGCGGTGCCAGAGCCGGTTCATGGAGTCGGCGCGCGAGCGCGCGCGGGCGAAGCTCACGGGGCCCGTGTCGCCGTTTCGGCTGCGCCCCAACGTGTCGGTGCCCGCGGCGCCGGTCGACCACACCCCCGTGAGCGTGGCCCCCGCGCGCCGCAGGCGCAAGCGCGGGTCTTGACGGCTGCGCTCACCGCGCGTCGACGAGCAGCCCCTGCTTGACCATCCACGTCGCAATGAACGCGGCCACCCATGGCGGCCTCGCGCCGAGGCGCGCCGTGAAGAACGCCACCGCGTCGCCGAAGCTCCGCGGCGCGGCGGCCCACGCGTGCGCGGCGCTCACGTCGTCGGCGGTGATCAGCGCGGCGAGCTCGGGGTAGATCACGTGCGCCGCGCGCCGCGGGTGCGCGACGAGCATGCGCCCCTCGTCGATGCGCTCGGTGACGAAGTGGCCGAAGAGCGTGTCGTAGTCGAGCCGCAGCGGGTGCGCGCGCTGCGCCGCTCGCCACGGCGCCGCCGCGAGCGCGCGCCAGTGCGCCTCCATCTGCGCGATGACGCAGCGCCAGTCGTAGCGCGCGCGCGCCCGCGCGGCCCCCGCCGCGCCGAGCCGCCTGCGGCGCGGGCCATCGACCGCGAGGGCGCGCAGCGCGTCTTCGAGGGCGACGAGGTCGACCTCGACGGACTGCCCCAGCACGAGGTGCAGCGGGCGCTCGTAGAGCAGCGGCGCGAGCTCGGACAGCTCCCTCCACGAGGGCCCGAGGCGCGTCGGCACGCGGATGCCCACGGCGTCGTCGACGGTGTCTTTGTAGCCGTCGAAGTCAGAGACGACGCACGCGAGGCCCGCGGCCTGCGCCTCGATCACCGACTGGCCGAAGGTCTCTTGCACGTTGTCGACGGGCGACACGAACACGTCGCCGGCCGCGAGGAGGTGCCGCTTGTCGGCGTCGGCGAAGTCGACCACCACGCGAACGCGCGCGGCGATACCGAGTCCGCGCGCCCAGTGTGCGAGCATCTCGGGCGTGCGGGTGCCCTGCCGCGCGCCCGCGAGCACGAGGTACACGTCGGGCGCCTCAGGGGACGGCGCGTGCACGAGCCGCTCGAGGACGTGCAGCAGGGGAAAGAGGTCGGCCTTGTCGAACTCGGTGAAGCGCGCGATCGAGACGATGACCAGCGCGTCGTCGGGGAGCGTGAGGCTGCGCCGCGTGCCCTCCCGCGCGCCGCCCGTGAGCGCCGCGACGTCGACGCCGAGGGGCACCAGCGGGAGCCCCCAGCGGGGGACC
>CANMAT010000030.1 GCA_947494865.1 Deltaproteobacteria bacterium | reverse complement strand
GCTGCCCCCGTCGACCACGTCGGCCACAGCGGCATCAGGAGTCGTCGGGGCTGGGTCCGACGAACACGCACCGAGAGAAACTGCAACAATTCCAGCGAAAACCAGGTTCAACTTCGGCTTCATGGGGCGCAACTATCACAATCCCGAACTTGACGCGCAAAGAACGCAACATTGTGCGCGCCCGGCGCACAGCATGACGCGGTGTATGAGCGCTCCGGCGTTGCCTCGCGTTGCCATTCGAGAGGGCAGATGAAAGAAGTGCCTCCGATGCCTCCCCATCGCGTTGGTTTTTTGTTCGCAGCATCGCTCGCCGCCGCAGCGCCCGCGGCGTGGGCGCAGGCGCCCCGGTGCTCCACCTGCGAGGCGTGCACGGCCGCGCTCGCCGCGCCCAACGCGCAGGTCGAGCTGTCGGGCGACCTCGCGCTCCGCGGCGCCGGGCCGTGCGTAGTGATCCGCGGCGAGGGCGCGCGCCTCAACGGCCTCGGCCACGTGCTCCTCGCGCAGCCCGGCGGTGGCGTAGGCGTGCGCGTCGAGGCGGCCAACGTCAACGTGCGCAGCCTCCGCGTGACGGGCGCCGACGTGGGCGTCGCCGTGGTGGGCGCGCGCGACGTCACCCTCTACGCGCTCACCGTCGAGGCCCGCGCGGTGGGCGTCTCCATCGAGCGCTCGGCCAACGCGCGCCTCGACCGCGTGCGCACCGTCGGCGGCCGCGTGGGCGTGTCGTTCGGCGCGCGCGGCGACGGCGCGTGCGACGCGGGGCTCCCGATGCGCAGCCCCGGCGCGGTGGTGCTCCGCTCGACGATCGAGGGCGCCCGCACGGGCCTCGCCGCGTGCGACGCGCGCCCGGTTCTCACGGGCAACACGGTGACGCGCAACGAGGTGGGCGTGGTGCTCGGCGCGCCCGCTGCGGTCGCGGGCCCCGGCGGCGACGCCCCCTACGACGCGTGCGTGTGCGCGCCGACGATCGCGGCCCTGCGGCCCGCCACGGCGGCGGTGTTCAGCTCGGGCTGCGGGAGCTGCCAGGTGCACGAGGGGTGGATGCCCGCGCTCCGCCGCCGCGGCGCGGACCTCTTCGTGCGCGAGAGCGCGCCCGGCACCGACGAGGCGCAGGCGCGCTTCGACCGCTACGCGTGGCGCTGCCTCCCCGCCGTGATGGACTCGCTCGGCATCCCCGGCTGCGTGCCCAACTATGCGTGCGCGACGAGCGGCGCGGTGTCGAAGCGCCGCGAGGGCGCGCAGCTCGTGCTCGACACCTCGGTGCAGCGCGAAGACGACGTGCTCGCCTTCGCGCAGGGCTGCGCCGACGCCGCGCTCGGGCGCTACGGCCACGGCGCGCGCTGCGTGCTCCAGGGCCTCGCCGACAACAACCTCTGCGGCAACCGCGCGGTCGACCTGCGCGCCGCCGATGCGGCCTCGCGCGGCGCGCGCAACCGCTGCGGACGCGCCGAGGGGTGGTCCGAGGGCGGCCGCGACGGGTGCGCGCAGCGCTGCGAAGATGCGCCCGTCGCCCTGCCCCGCGCGCCCCTGGCGCCGCCCGCGCGGCCCGCCGCCGAGGCGGCTGCGACCGCAGTCACACCCCCGCCCCCGACGCCCGTCTCTGCGGCGCCAGAAGCCCCGTCGAGCGACGGGCCGCTCTACCTCGTGGGGGGCCTCGTGGCGGCCGCGGTCGCGGGCGCGTGGGCGTTTCGCAAGCGCTGAGTCACCACGCGAGCACGAGCTTGCCCACGGTGTCGTTGCGCTCCATGCGGGCGTGGGCCTCGCGCACATCGCCCATCGGGAGCACCGCGTCGACGACGGGCCGCAGCGCGCCCGACGCGAACAGCGGGAGCACCGCGCGCGTGAACTCTCGCGCGAGCGCGGCCTTCTCCTCGAGCGGGCGCGCGCGCAGCACCGAGCCCATCACGCGCAGGCGCTTCATGAGAAGGGGCGCGAGCGACACGTCGGCCTGCGCGCCGCCCATGAAGCCCAGCATCACCAGGCGCCCGAGGGGCGCCATCACCTGGAGGTTCTGCGCGAGGTACGCGGCCCCCACGGCGTCGAGCACCACGTCGACGCCGCGCGCCCCCGCGAGGCGCATCACCGCGTCGGCGAAGCTCCCATCTCGCACGGTGACCCCGTCGCTGAGCCCGAGCGACCTCACCCGCTCGAGCTTCTCCGACGAGCGCGCCGTGCCGATCACGCGCACACCCGCCGCGCGGCACAGCTGCACCGCGGCGGTGCCCACGCCGCTCGCGACGGAGTGCACCAGCGCCACCTCGCCCATCGCCGCCTTCGCTTGAAGAAACAGCGCGTCCCACGCGGTGAGAAACACCTCGGGCACCGCCGCGGCGTCGGTGAGCGACATCGCCGCGGGCACCGGAATGAGCTCCCGCGCGTGCGCCACGACGCGCTCGCACATCGCGCCTCCCGCCGCGATGGCCATCACGCGGTCGCCCACGGACCACTCGCGCACGCCATCACCCACGGCGGCCACGGTGCCCGCGAACTCGAGCCCCGGAACATCGGCCGACACCCCCGCGGGCGCGGGGTACAGCCCCTTGCGCTGCATCACGTCGGCGCGGTTGAGCCCCGCTGCTGCGACGGCCACGAGCACTTCGCCGTGCCCCGGGTCGCGCACCGACACCTCGGACACCTCGAGCACCTCGACCCCGCCGGGCTCACGAATGCGTACCGCGCGCACCATCTCGCTCATCGCCGTGAGAGGTATCACCGATGGGCGCGCCCGCGCACCCTCCGTCGCGCGCGTTTTGTGCGCGGAGGCGCGCGCACAAGTCGGTTGTGGCGTCGCCGACAAGGGGCGAATATGACGCACACTCGAACCCCATCTTCAGGTACGAGAACCACCGCATGAGCGACACGATCAACCCCCTCGAAGTGCCTCCGATCGACCGCCCCGACTGGCCGCGGCACGCGCCCGGCGAGTATCCGATCCTGGTGTGCGTGCAGTTCGACAACACGGGCCACAACGCGCTCGAGCAGGCCATTCGCCTCGCCGCCACCCACGGTCGTGCGCCCCTGCACGTCGCGCACATCATCAACGACACGAGCGTCTCGGGGCGCAAGTCGGTGATCACCCGGCACACCAACGAGCTCGAGTCCGCCGAGCGTCAGCTCTCCGAGTTTGTCGAGGCGCGCCTCGGCGACCGCGCGCTCAACGTGAAGCATCATGTTCGCATGGGCGATGTGGTCGACACGGTGTTTCAGCTCGCGCTCGACTACGACGTCGAGGTCATCGTGGTGGGCACGCACGGCCGCACGGGCGTTCGCAAGCTCGCCTTCGGCTCCGTGGCGCAGAAGCTCGTCGAAGCCGCCCGCTGCCCCGTCCTCATTGCCACCCCGCGCGACTACGCGGGCATGTCGCAGACGCTCATTCCCGACCGGCCCCGCATCGACGACCAGGGCTGATCGCTACCCTCGCACGCGCGCTCGCTGTCTCCGCGCGGCGAAGCGTCGGAGCACCTCGACCCCATCACGACGAATGCTCACCGCGGGCCGCGCGGCCTTCACGCGCGCGAGGGCCTCGTCGGCGCTCGCCGCGTACCCCGCCGCGAAGACCACCGCGCACGCCAGCAGCGCGCTGCGGCCGCGCCCGAAGGCGCAGTGAATGAACACCTTGCGACCGTCGCGCAGGTGGCCCATCACCACGTCGACGAGCATGTCGAGGTCGGCGTCGCTCGGAAACGTGCGATCGAGCAGGGCGTGGCTCACGCGCACGAAGGGCTCGCGCGAGTACGTGCGGCTCGTGGGAAGCTCCGACGTGAGGTCGACCACCACGGTCACGTCGCGGCCCTCGAGCTTCGCGCGCTCGGCGTCGAAGAGGCGCGGGCCGAGGAACACCCCGGGCATCACCTCGCACACCACCTCCTCGCGGCGCCCCTTGCGCGCGAGGGCATAGATCACCTGGCTCACCCCCCGAAAGGGCCAGAAGACGGGTTGAAGGAGCACGTAGCGCTCGCCCTTGAGCAGCGGCCCCGCACGCAATCCGAAGGCTGTCACGAGGTAGAGCGCACACACGGCGAGGAGCGAGAGCGCGGCCCACGCGGCGAAGAAGCTCACGACCTGCGAGAGGTCGAGCCACATCCACGCCATGAGCCACGTCGCGAGGTCGACGGCGAAGAGAACGGCCGTCCAACGGAGGAGGCCGCGGTCGACCGACGACCCTGGCGCGCGGGGCGCAGGGTCGCGGTCGGCGCGCGTGGGGCGATGTTCGCCCGCTTCGGTCACGCCTTGTTGGCGGCGGCCGCCATCTCGGCGACCTCGGTGGCGAAGTCCTTCGTGGCTGCCTTCTCGATGCCTTCGCCCACTTCGTAGCGGGCGAAGCGCACGATGCTGGTGCCCGCGACGGCCTTGGCGAGGTCGCCCTGCAGCTGCACGATGGTCTTCTTCGACTCCTTGACCGACACCTGGTCGTGGAGCACCACCTCGTTGAGCCACTTCGAGACCTTGCCCTCGAGGATCTTCTCGCGCTGCGCCGCGGGGCGCGCGCGCACCTTGTCGGCAGACTTCACGAAGCCCTCGAGCGACCCGCGAAACTTCTCGTCGGTCTCGACGAGGGCCTTCGCCTCGGCGGCGGCGTCGGCGACCTCGCGGCCCTCCTCCTGCGCGCGCTCCACCACGAGGGCCTCGACGCGCTTCATGTACGCCGCGGGCTCGTTGGTGATGTCCGCGTCTTCCTTGTCCATGAGCGCGCTGAGAATCTCGCGCTGCTTCGAGACCACCTCGGCGGGCACGTCGGACTTCTGCAGGTAGATCGGGCTCATCGAGGCCACCTGAATGGCCACGTCGTCGGCGAACTCGACCACGCGCGCGTCGGCCGCGTTGCTCGACGTGAGCTCGACCATCACGGCGATGCGCGAGCCGTGGTGAATGTACGACCGCAGGAGGCCGTTGGCCGTGGTCTCGAACAGCGCCACGCGGCGGACCGCGTGCTTCTCGCCCGAGCGCGCGGTGCACCCGTCGGCCTGCTCCTGGAGCGTCGCGCCGTTGACCGAGAGCGCGAGGAGCGTCGCGGCGTCGGGCGTGCGGTGCTCGAGCGCGGTCTTCGAAGCCGCGGCGAGGAGGTTCTTGAAGTCGTCGCCCTTGGCCACGAAGTCGGTCTGGCAGTTGACCTCGACGAGCACGCCGCGGCGCCCATCGGAGGAGAGCAGCGCGTTCACGAGGCCCTCGGCGGCGATCTTGCCCGCCTTGCCCGCGGCCTTCGTGGCGCCCTTCTTCGCGAGGATCTCCGCCGCCGCGTTCATGTCGCCGTTGGCCTCTTGAAGCGCCTTCTTGCACTCCATCATGCCAGCCTGCGTACGCTCGCGGAGTTCCTTGACCTGTGCTGCCGTGATCTCAGCCATGACACATCCTCTGTCGGTGCGATGCCGTCGCGGCACTCGTTTCGCCGCGTCGGTGGGAAAAGTCTTTGTGATTCAGTCGAGGCGTAGTGCGTGACCCGCGGCCGTTGCCAGAAGGGTCAGTGGTAGAGCGCTCATGCGCGCTGCACCCTGATTGCGCCGTGCAGTTCGGAGGGATTCGAGGCCGAAGTCGTGAGGCGGGTGTGAAGCACCGGGAGCGCCTCGCAGCGCCCCCGACGTCGCCCCTCTCAGACGCTGCCCGAGCTCGAGCCCGTGTCGCTGCCGCCGGCCGAGTGCGTGCCGCGCGGGCCGCCGCCGCCACCACCACGGGGGCCGCCGCCGCCGCGGGGGCCGCCACGGCCGCCGCCGCCGGGACCGCGACGGTCGCCGCCGCGGTTGTCACGGCCGCGGTCACGGCCGCCCATCTCGACCACGGGGCCGCCGCGGCCGTCGTTGTCGTCGCCGCGGGTGTCACGGCGGCGCTGCGAGCCTTCGATGCACGCATCGGCCACGCGGGCCGTGATGAGCTTGATCGAGCGGATCGCGTCGTCGTTGCCGGGGATCGGGTAATCGATCAGGTCGGGGTCGCAGTTCGTGTCCGTGATCGCGATGATCGGGATCGAGAGCTTGCGGGCCTCCTTCACGGCGATGTCTTCGAGGGCGGGGTCGATGATGAACACGGCGCCGGGGAGGCCGTTCATGTTCTTGAGACCGCCGATGTACTCCTCGAGGCGAACGCGCTCCTTCTCGAGCTTGAGGCCTTCCTTCTTGGTGTGGCCCTCGTACCCGTTGTCGTCCTTCATCTTCTCGAGCTCGCGGAGGCGCTCGATGGCCGTGCGAATCGTGCGAAAGTTCGTGAGGGTGCCGCCGAGCCAGCGGTTGGTCACGAAGTGCATCGACGCGCGGAGCGACTCCTCCTGCACGATCTCCTGCGCCTGGCGCTTGGTGCCCACGAAGAGCACGTGGCCGCCGCGGCCGACCATCTCCGACACGAAGTTGAAGGCGCGCGTGAAGAGCTTCGCCGTCTGATCGAGGTCGATAATGTGAATGCCGTTGCGGGCGCCGTAGATGTACTGGCGCATCTTCGGGTTCCAGCGCTTGGTCTGGTGGCCGAAGTGCACGCCGGCTTCGAGCAGGGCGCGAACGGGGAGAGGGGCCTCTCCGGGGGCGGGGATCACGTTTTCCATCGTCATGAGCGTCACTCGCTTCTTTGGGTTGTTGCCTCCCCGAGAGGGCGCTCACCGTGATCGATATCCGTCAGCGACGGACACCCTTCGATCACCGGCGCGGTGCCTACGCAAAGCGCAGTCACCGTGGCCTTCTCGGGTGTGGATTCCCTGCGAAACGACCGAAAAACCTCGGTACGGTTCGCGAAGGGGCGCGGAACCTACCACCACTCTTTCCGCTTGCCAACAGCCCGTGACACGTTCTCGCTGCGAGGCCGTTGTTCGCGGGCGAGCGGGTGGTACCGTGGCGCCGCTCATGGCTCACGCACACCAGGGTACGATCACGCCGCGCGTCGTCACCGTAACGGTCAGCGACACGCGCACCGAAGCAGACGACAAGGGCGGCGCCACGCTGCGCGAGCTGCTCTCTTCCGCGGGCTTCGCGCTCGGCGCTCACAGCATCGTGCGCGACGACCGCGAGGCCATTCGCTCCGCGGTGCGCGGCGCCATCGCGGCGGGCTCCGTCGACGCCGTGGTGCTCACGGGCGGCACCGGCATCGCCCCGCGCGACGTCACCTACGAGGCCGTCGCGCCCCTCCTCGACAAGACCCTCGACGGCTTCGGCGAGGCCTTTCGTCGGCTCTCGTGGGACGAGGTCGGCCCTCGCGCGATCCTCTCGCGCGCCCTCGCGGGGACGCTCGACGGCGTGGTGGTGGTGGCGCTCCCGGGCAGCGTCAACGCCGTGCGCCTCGCCGTCGAGCGCATCGTGGTGCCCGTGCTCCCGCACTGTGTCGCCCTCCTTCGCGGATAGAGAGAAGACCTTCATGTTGACCTTCGATGAGGCCCTCGCCCGCGTGCTCGACGACGCCCCCCGCGTGGGCGACGAGCGCGTCGCCTTCACCGACTGCGTGGGCCGCGTGCTGGCCGACGACGTGCGCGCCCGCGCCCCGCAGCCGGCGTTCGACTACAGCGCGATGGACGGCTACGCCGTGCGCGCCGCCGAGCTCTCGGCCCGCGGAGACCTCACGCTGAAGGTCGTCGGCGAGAGCCGCACGGGCGCGCCGCCGCCCGAACCCATCGCCGAAGGGAGCGCGTGCCGGATCTTCACGGGGGCGCTCATTCCTCCCGGCGCCGACGCCGTGGTGATGCAAGAAGATGTGACCCGCGACGGCGACGCCGCTCGCTTCGCCCGCGCCGCGCGGCATGGTGAGAACATCCGCCGCCGCGGCGAAGACGTGTCCGAAGGGGCCGTGGTGCTCGCGAAGGGCACGCGCGTTACGCCCTTTCAAATCGCCCTGCTCGCCTCGGTCGAAGCGCTTCGGGTTACGGTCGCGCGGCGCCCCGTGGTGTCGATTCTCTCGACGGGCGACGAGCTGCGCGACGCGGGCACGGCCGACCACCCCGGCAGCGTGGTCGACGCCAACGGCCCGGGCCTCGCCGCGCTCGTGGCGATGTGCGGCGGCGCGCCGCGCGTGATGCCCTTCGTGCGCGACGACCTCGCGGGCACCGAGGCCGCCATCGCGCAGGCCCTCGCGTCGAGCGACCTTGTGATCACCGTCGGCGGCGTGAGCGTCGGCGACCACGACGTGGTGCGCACCGCGATGGAGCGCGCGGGCGTCGCGCTCGACTTCTGGAAGGTCGCCATCAGACCGGGAAAGCCCCTCTGCATGGGCCGCGCGGGCCGCGTGCGCGTGCTCGGTCTGCCCGGCAACCCCTCGTCGGCGACGCTCACCTTCGTGCTCTTCGGCGCACCCCTCGTGCGCGCGATGCAGGGCGACCTGCGAGCGGTCGCGCCGCGCGTCGAGGCCACGCTCGACGGCACCTTGCGCCAGCCCGCGGGGCGTACGTCGTTCGTGCGCGTGACGCTCGACGAGCGCAGCGGAGGGGCCGTCGCCGCGCGCCCGCTCGCCAACCAGGCCTCCGGGGCGGTCACGTCGTTCGCGTGGGCCGACGCGCTCGCGGTGCTCCCCGCAGACGCCGCGTCGCTCGCGTCGGGCGCGAAGGTCACCTGCGTACGGTTGCGCGATGTCTGAGCCCGTGGTGCAGGTGCTGCTCTTCGCGGCCGTGCGCGAAGTTGTGGGGGCGCGCGCGCGTGCGGTGCCCGTCGATGAGACCTCGACGGCGGGCTCGGTGCTCGCGGCGCTGTGCGCGATGCACCCCGCGCTCGAGGCCTATGTGCCGTCGCTGCGCGTGGCCGTCAACGGCGACTACGTGACGCTCGACGCGCCTGTGCGCGCGGGCGACGAAGTCGCCATCATCCCTCCGGTGGCGGGGGGATGAGGCGCTCGGTGCGGCGGTAGTTGCGAGGGTGACGAGAGGGGGGAGAGAGGGTCAGCTCAGGGCGGCGACGCAGAGCGACTCGATCTGTCGCTCCATGTCGTTTTCGCTGATGTGCTTGGCGAGGGCGAGCTCCTTGAGGAGCAGCCCGCGCGCTTGATCCATGAGCCTGCGCTCGCCGTACGAGAGCTCTTTCTCGTTGAGGAACTTCACGCGGTAGAGGTCACGAAGCACGCGCGCCACCTCGGTGGGTGAGCCGCTCTTGAGCATCTCGGCGTAGGCGCGCTGACGGCGGTTCCACGGTCCGCTGCCGACGGCCTTCTCTTTCGATTGAAACACCTCGAGCACCGCGTCGGCATCGCCAGGCGACATCACCCCGCGGAGGCCCACCGACTCGCCCGCGCGCAGCGGCACCATGACCTTCATGCCCGACTCGAGGATCTTGAGCACATAGAAAGAACCGGCGCTCCCCGCGACCTCGCGACGCTCGATCGCGGTCACCTCGCCCAGCCCGTGGGAGGGGTGTACGGCCTTGTCTCCAACCTGGAAGCTCGACTCCATCCGACATTCTCCTCGAAGCGCCCGCACGGGGTGCTACACGGCCATGTAGGCGCAAACGTGCAAACAGACGATCTCGCAAGCTGTGCAACGCAACACACAGTCTCGCTCAATCTGTGACCTGGTTTGCCCGCCCGCGTTGTCGTGGTGTCGCACTGACTCGCGACGTTTGATGGACAGGATCGCTGTCTTTCAACAGCGCTCGTAGGTGGTATCACGCAGCGCGCCAACCGTCAAAATTGCAGCACATTTGCACCGGTGCCCCGCTCGCTGGGAGCATCGCCCACGCGCCCGCGGAGCACGTCGGCGATGGCGTCGAGCGCCACCCAGGGCACCACGGCGCGCAGCACCAGGGTGTTGTCAACGACCTCGACGCGCACCCGCTCCGCGCTCGCCCACCGTCGCGCCCCGATCGACTCTCCCAGGGGGCCCTCGCGAAACACCGCGAGCGCCCGCTGCACCCGCGCCACCGCGTCGATGGGGAGCGCGCCCTCTACGCGCAGCACCACCACAACGCCGCCCTCGACCACGTCGGCGGTGAGCTCGACGTCGTGCACGCCCTCGAGCAGCGTCTCGGGCGCGTGTGTCTGCACGGCCACGGGGATCGTCGCGCCGTGCCATCGGAGCAGGGTGTCATCGTCCGCCGACCCTTCGCGGCCGCGCAGGGCGAGCTCGTTGGCTCGCGCGCTCGTGGGCCCCTCGCCGTAGGCGACGAACGCGCACGCGTTCCACACCGCGAGCGCGACGGGCTCGCGCCCGAGGGCGCCCTCGACGCGGATCACCCCGTCGCGTTCGACGCGCCCCCGCGGAGGCAGGAGGCGCTCCCAGAGCATCGTTTCGATGCGCCGCGTGTCGAAGGCCCCGACGCCCGCGCTCCACGTGGTGCGCGCGCTCCACGCCATCACCGCGCGATCGACGGTTCGCACGTCGTAGCCCACGCGCCGCGCCCGATCGAAGAGGGCCTGGTCGCCCGCGTCGTCGAAGGCTCGCGCGAGCGCCCTCCCCAGGCGCGGGTGTTCAAAGAGCGCGCGCGGGCGCACCACGACCCAGCTCGTGGCGCCGTCGGGGACGAGCGCGCGGAGCGAGGTCGGGCACGAGCGCGCGGATCCAACGGGAGGGGTTGCGCGCGCGCCGGGAGTGGTCGCCCCCCGCGACGCGCACGCAGTGAGAAGTGCAGCGAGGAAGAGAGCGCTCAGGCCTGGGCCTTGGGGCGATCCTTCTCCTTGGCCTCTTTCTTGGGGGCCTCGGGCTTCTCGTCGGGCTTGCCGTTGAGGTTGCCGGGCTTCTTGAGGTTGTGCTTGGCCAGCACCTCGAGCTCGATGCGCGAGAAGACCTCGGGGTTCTTGTCGAGGAAGCTCTTCGCAGCCTCGCGCCCCTGCCCGATTCGCTCGCCCTTGTAGGAGTACCACGCGCCCGACTTCTCGACGATCGTCGCCTCGCTGGCAAGGTCGAGCAGATCGCCCAGACGCGAGATGCCCTGGCCGTACAGAATGTCGAACTCCACCTCGCGGAAGGGGGCCGCCATCTTGTTCTTCACCACCTTCACGCGCGTGCGGTTGCCCACCACCGTCTCGCCGTCTTTGAGCGCGCCCACGCGGCGCACATCGAGGCGCATCGACGAGTAGAACTTCAGCGCGTTGCCCCCGGTGGTGGTCTCGGGGTTGCCGAACATCACGCCGATCTTCATGCGAATCTGGTTGATGAAGATCATGAGGCAGTTCGAGCGGTGCACCGTCGCCGTGAGCTTGCGCAGCGCCTGCGACATGAGCCTCGCCTGGAGGCCCGGGAGCTGGTCGCCCATCTCGCCCTCGATCTCGGCCTTGGGCACGAGCGCCGCCACCGAGTCGATGACCACGATGTCGACGGCTCCCGAGCGCACGAGCATGTCGGCGATCTCGAGCGCCTGCTCGCCGTTGTCGGGCTGCGAGATGAGCAGCTCGTCGGTCTTCACGCCGAGCTTCTTGGCATAGTTGACGTCGAGCGCGTGCTCGGCGTCGATGAAGGCCGCCACGCCGCCCGCCTTCTGCGCCTCGGCGATGCCGTGCAACGAGAGCGTGGTCTTGCCCGAGCTCTCGGGGCCGTACACCTCGATGATGCGCCCGCGGGGATAGCCCCCGACGCCGAGCGCGATGTCGAGCGAGGTAGACCCCGACGAGATCACCTTCACCTCGTTGGCGGCGTCTTTCGCGTCGGTGTCGAGGCGCATCACGGCGCCCTTGCCGTACTGCTTCTCGATACCCAGCAGGGCCAGCTCGAGCGCCTTCTTGCGATTCTCGTCCATGGTCTTTGATCTCCGATGTGCGCCCGCCACGAAGATGCGGGCAATCTGTCAGAACTCTTCGAGGCGCCGTCTCATCGCCTCGACGAACCGTGGTGTAGCACCGGCACTGAACGCCCGTAAAGGTCTCACCCGTCTTTGGGTGACATACCCTGTCTCGACCTCTCGGGGGAGCTTTGTTTCACAGCACTTTGCGCGCCCCGTTGTTCGCCGAGGGGGTGCCGCGAGAGGGCGTGGTACTCGGCGCCGGCGCGCTGGAGGTCGCTGCGGTAGAGCACCACGTCGTGCGCGGCGCCGACGCCCGCGTCGAGGCGCACGGGGGTGACGGGGTCCAGAGCTCCTGCCTGATGCTTCACCCGGGCGAGGGTCACGTGGCCCAGGAAGGGCCTCTTCTCGCGGGGAAAGCCCAGTTCGAAGCACGCCTCGTCGACGTCGCGGGCGAGCGCGGCGAGGGCCTCGTGCCCGTCGGCCACGCCCACCGCGAGCACCCGCGGCGCCTCGCGGTCGGGGAGGGCCACCAGGTCGCGAAAGCCCAGGCGCAGCGGCCCGTGGCGCCGCACCACGGCGGCGAGCGCGTCGGTGATCGCAGGCGCGACGCCCGCGTCGACCTCACCCAGAAACTTCAGCGTGATGTGCAGGTTGGGCGGCGGCACCCACGCGGCCTTCCAGCCCGCGGCGTCGAGCGAGCGGCGCAGCGCGCGCGAGAGGTCAACGATGCGCCGCGTGGTGCCCAGGTCGACGAGGCACCCGACGAAGGCCCGCACGGTCTCCATCGGTCAGCCGCACACCGAGGCTTGGAGCGTCTCGACGGGGCCGAGGCAGGCCTTGCGCACCAGCGCGAGCGCCGCGTAGGCCGCCTGGCGCTGCACCGACGCGCGGTCGCCCACGAAGCGCCGCTCGACCACCTCGGTGCCCCGCGCCGACGAGAGCGCGAAGAACACCGTGCCCACGGGCTTCTCGGGGCTCCCCCCGCTGGGGCCCGCGACGCCGCTCACCGACACCGCGAGGTCGGAGCCCGCGATGCGCCGCGCGCCGTCGGCCATGGCCCGCACGCACTCGCCCGAGACCGCCCCGTGCCCGATGAGCACCTCGCCGGGCACGCGCAGCACGCGCTCCTTCATCGCGTTGGCGTACACCACCGCGTCGAGGAGGAGGTAATCGCTCGACCCGGGCACCGCCGTGAGCATCGCGCCCACGAGCCCGCCGGTGCAGCTCTCGGCCACGGCGAGGGAGTACCCGCGGCTCCGCAGGGAGCGCCCCACGGCGGCCGCGTACTGCTCGTCGTCGCTGCCGAACACCGCGTCGCCGAGGCGCGTGCGCGCGTCGGTCGCGGCCCGCTCGGCGAGGGCGCGGGCGGTGCCGAAATCGTCGGCGCGCGCGAGCACCTTCACGTCGACCTCGGGCGACCGCACGCGGTATCCCAGCGTGAGGCCCGGCAGCGTGGCCTCGAGGCCCGCGAGCTTCTCGCCGACGGCGCTCTCGCCGAGGCCGTAGG
>CANMAT010000029.1 GCA_947494865.1 Deltaproteobacteria bacterium | reverse complement strand
GTGGTCGTCGTCGCAGCTCGACGCCATCGAGCGCGACTGCGCCGACACGAAAGAGGCCCTCCGAATGATTCAGCGCATGCGCCCGCGCATCGCCGCCCGCGCCGCGCGCCGCGACGCCATGCTGCTGCGGTACCGCAACCGCGCGCCAGCCCTCACGAGCTTCGTGGAGGAGCAGGCGGGCCACGCGCACGTGCAGGTGGCCGAGTCGCAAGACCGACCCGTTACGCCCGCGGGGCGGCGCTTCACCGAGCGCAGCGTGTCGATTCGCTTGCGGGCCGTGGGCATCGACGCGCTCGCCGACTTCATGGATCGCATCGAGAGCGCCGAGTTTCCCGTGGCGATCACGTCGGTGCGCATCCGCCGACGCTTCGGCGAGCCCAACCGGTACGACGTCGACGACATGGTGATCACCACGTGGGATCAGGTCGCCGCGGGCGGCGAGCGCGAGGGCGCGGCGGCGCGTCCGGCGGGAGGTGCGCCGTGAAGGATCGCCTCCTCGCGATGCGCCCGGTCCTCCTGCGGGCGATCGGGTACCCCGCGTTCTTTCTGCTTTGTTTCGTGGTGTTTCTGTACGTCACCTTCCCGTACGACCGCTTGAAGGAGGTGATCATCGCGCAGGCCGAGGCGCCGCGCGTGTCGCCCCTCGGGCAGACCACGCCGTCGGGCATGGAGCTCACCATCGGCAGCCTCGGGCCCACGTTCTTCCCGGGCTTGAAGGCCAAGAACGTGACCGTGACGTACCTGCCCACCACGGCGGGCGGGCGCCCCACCTTCATGCACATCGACGAGGCGGTGGTGCACGTCTCGCTCTTCGGGCTCCTCTTGCGCCGGGCCAACGTGAGCTTCGACATCGAGGGCATGGGCGGCGAGATCGAGGGCTCGGTGAGCGTCGCGCTCGCGCCCGAGACCGCTGAGCCCGCGGGCGCTACGCCGGCGCCCCGCGCGCCCCGCGCCGAGGCCGCCGCGAGCCCGCTTCGTTCGTTCGAACTGAAGATCAAAGACGTGAACGCCGCCGAGGTCGGGCCCCTCGCGCAGGCCGTCGGGCTCCCCGTGGGCGGCACCCTCAACGGCACCATCGAGCTCACCGTGCCCGACGGGCAGATCGCCCAGGCCGAAGGCGCCGTGGCCCTCACCGCGGCGCGCTTCACCGTCGGCGACGGCCACGCGCAGTATCAAATCCCCCACTTCGGCGGCGTCACCATCGACCAGATTCACGCGGGCGATTTCGCCTTCAACGTGAACATCCGCCGCGGCGTCGCCACCCTCGAGCGCGTGGGCTCGGTCTCGAGCGAGTTCGCCCTCCAGATGGATGGCCGCATCGACCTCCGCCCCGACCTCGCGAACAGCGCGCTCAACCTCGGCGTGCGCTTTCGCCTCACGGACGTGTACCGCGCCCGCAGCGCGCAGGCCGGGCGCATTCTCACCGTGATGGAGATGGTGCCCGACCTCCAGCGCGCCCTCCGCGCCGACCACCTCTACGGCTTTCGCTGCACGGGCACCTTCGCGCGCCCGCCGGTGTGCCTCCCCGACCAGCGCGGCGGCGCGGCGGCCCCGGGCGTCGGCGGAATGGTCCCCCCCCGCGGCTTCGCCCCCGGCGGCGGCGCGTAGCTCCGACACCCTCTCCGTCTCTCGCGCAGAGACACGCTTCGCGAATGCCCTCAAGTCTTCGACCGTGGTAGCGATGGGCGGTGCCGTTCCTCTTCGGAAAGTGGACCCCCCAGCGGCCATCGGTAGGATGAAGGTCGATGTGGGATAGGCTTCAGAGACGCCCCCTTCTGACGTACTTCGTCTACCGAGCGCTCGCGCTCACGTGGGCGTTCGCGCCGTTTCAGGTCTACTACCTTCAGCGCCGGGGTCTCTCGGTGGCCGAGGTGTTCGACCTCAACGTCGTGTTCTCGCTCTCGGCGGTGGCCTTCGAGGTGCCCACGGGCATCTTCGCAGACCGCCGCGGGCGACGCGTCTCGATGAGCGCGGGCGGGTTCGTGATGGCGCTGGCGTGCGCCTTCTTCATCGTCGGCAAGAGCTTCTGGGCCTTCGCCGCCGCCAACGTGCTGTGCGCCCTCTCGATGGCGCTCTCGTCGGGGGCCGACAGCGCCTACCTCTACGACCACCTGAACACCACACAAGGCACGGCGAAGTACGCGCGCCTCGAGGGGTGGAGCACGGCGGCCAAGGGGGTCGGCAACCTCGCGGCGGTGCTCGTGGGCGCGCTCTTGTACCAGTACGTTCACCCCGCGAGCGTGTTCGTGCTCACCGCGCTGCTCACGTGCACGGCGGGCGTCGTCGCGCTGTCGCTCCCCGAGGCGCCGACGCGTCAGGGCGGGCAGGTGGCCGACCACCTCCGGCGCGCGCTCGAGGCGCTGCGGGCCGACGGGCGTCTCCTCGCGGTGGTGTCGTTCGGTGCCGTGTCGTTCGTGCTCCTGCGCTTGTCGCTCTTCGCCGACCAGCCGCACCTCGAGGCGCACCTGCACGGCGAGTGGCTGCGCCGCACCGTGATCTCCATGGGCCTCCTCGCGGCCGCCAAGGAGGTCAGCAGCGCCGTCGTCGCGGGCGCGTCGGGGTCTATTCTTCAGAACGTGCGCGCGCGCTGGCTGGCGCTCGGCCTCGCCGGCGGCCTCGTGGCGGCCTACGGCTTCATGGGCGAAGACCACGCGCCCCTGTGCACCCTTCTCATGGTGGCGCTCGCGGGCTCCTTCGGGCTCTTCTCGCCGCTCATGCGCGCCCTCATGAACCGCCTCATCGAGGGCCCGCGCGACCGCGCCACGCTCCTCTCCGTCGAGGGCATGGGCCGTAGGCTCCTCTTCGCGGCGGTGTCGCCCGTGTTCGGCCGCGCCGTCGAGGCCTCTTCGCTGCACTCTACGTTCACCGGAACGGCCTGGGTGGCCGCGATCGCCTACGCCGTCCTGGGGGTGTCGGCGCTGCTTTCGTTTCGTGTACCGTCGCTCTCCCCCGTCGCCGTCAAGCGCCCCGTGAGCGGCTCCGCCGTGGCCACCGCCACGTAATCCACCGCCGTCGTGCTCTACCTCGTGACCTTCGAACTGCGCGCCGTCGACCCCACCGGGCCGCGCGTCGAGACGCTGTCTCCCGACGCGCCGCGGCCGGTGCCCGCCGAAGGGGCCGTGGTGCGCGAGGGCCCTGGCCTCTCGCAGTGGTTCATCGCGCGCGGCGGCGAGGTCGAGGCCCACTACCTCTTCGACGACGCGTACGCGGGCGCGCACCCCGAGGCCCTCGACGCGGCGCACCTCGCGATGCTCCACGCGCTCATCACCTTCAAGCTCTTCGACGACGGCGACGTGCTCATTCCGCCGAGGCAGCTGGCGGGCGTGGTGCGCTGGCCCGGCCTCGACGAGCGGCGCCGCCCCCTCGCGTTGTCAGAAATTTGATCTGCGCGATTCTCTTGGGCGATGGTCGCCCCGACGATGCACCTCCGACTGGTCGCCCTCCCCCTCGCAGAAACCAACGACGTCGCCGCCCCCCCGCGGCACAGCATGGTGGCCCCGCGCGGCGCCTCGCTCGGCGCGTACCCCTTCGCCGAGACGTGCCTCGTGGTCGCCTTCGCGGCCACCGACGACCTCTCGACGGCGCAGGCGGGCGGCCGCGTGCCCCTCGCGGCGATGCCCGACATCTCGGGCGACGACGCCTATCTGGTGCTCCCGCTGCGTGCGCGCGCGGGCCTCGTGGCGGCGTTCGCGCGCGGCCAGGAGGGCAAGGTCGCGCAGTGGTTCGACGAGGCCGTGGTGGTGCGCGCCGAGCTCGACGGCGGCCGCGCCCCGCGCTTGTGGGTGGGCGCGGCGTGGGGCGCGCGCGAGGTGCTCGACGCGCACGACGGTGCGCGCGTGTCGCTCGACGGCCTCGGCGACGCGGTGCGGGTGATCAACCGGTTGGAGTACGTCGAGGCGCTCGCGCCGGGCGGCCTCTTCGACCGTCGCGGGGTCGAGGCGGTCACCGAGAGGCCGTCGTACGTGGGCGTCGCGCGCATGGGCATCGACGAGCTCGGCCTCGGGGCCGACGCGGTCGAGCCCACCTACGTGTGGAGCGCGCGCGACGGCGACGCCACGCGCGTGCGCGTCGCGCTCTGCGCCTCGGAAGACGACTCGATGACGGCGCTGCTGGCGCCCGTTACGCTGTTCCGCTGACGCGGAGCTCGCCCGCGGCGAGCACGTCGGCGAGCGCCTGCGTGGCCTCGCCGACGCGCTGCGCGGTCGTGTCGGCCTCGAGCACGCGCTGACGGCGCGCGGGGTCGGTGACGAAGCGGTCGACGAGGCGCAGCGCGAGGCGCCCCGAGGGCAGCTCGGTAGGCGCGGCGAAGTCGAAGCGCGACTGCCTGGCGCGCGCGGCGCTGAGCACCTGCGAGCCCACGCTGAGCAGGGCCGCACGCAGGGCGGGGCGCACCTCGGCGAACTCGCGGCTCGGGTCGCCGAGGAGCGTCGCGCGGGCGCGGCGGTACGCGGTGGTGACAGCGAGCTCTTCGAGAGACACGCGGGCCACGCCCTCGACGAGGATGTTGAAGCGCCCGTCGGGGAGCTTCTGGTGCGCCACGATCTTGCCGATGGTGGCCACGCACGCGAGGGGAGGAGCATCGCGCGTGGGGTCGCCGTCGACGTTGGCCACGACGAGGTGCGCGTGGCTCTGGAGGGCGTCGCGCACGAGGGCCCGGTAGCGCGGTTCGAAGATGTGCAGCGGCAGGCGCTGCTCGGGGAGGAGCACCAGTCCCGGTAGTGGAAACACCGGGACGTCTTCGAGGGGGATGAGCGCGTGGCTCTCGATCGTCATGGGGGCCTCCCAACGGATACGGCGTGGAGGAACTCGGCGCGGCCCGCGGGGCCCTCGCGCCACGCGCCGGCGAAGCTCTGCGTGACCACGCGCGCCGCGGCCTGGCGCTCGCCGCGGGCCACCATGCACAGGTGCGACGCGTCGAGGACCACGCCCGCCGCGCGGGCCCCGAGGTGCTCGACGAGGGCGTCGGCGATGCGCTGCCCGAGGGTCTCTTGCAGCACGAGGCGGTGCGCGCACACCTCGACGAGGCGCACGATGGAGCCGAGCCCCACGATGCGCCCGCCGGGGAGGTAGCCCACGTGGGCGACCCCCGACGAGGGCAGGAGGTGGTGCGGGCACACGCTCGCGTAGGTGATGTGCGTGAGCGCCACGAGCCCGTCGCTCGACGAGGGGAGCGCGTCGGCGAGGGGCGCCGCGGGGTCGGTGCGGTACCCGTCGAGGAGCTCGTCGTAGAAGGCACGCGCCACGCGCTCGGGCGTCTCGCGCAGCTCGGGGTCGCTCTCGATGGGGAGCTCCAGCGCGACCAGAAACTCTCGCAGCGCGGCCGAGGCACGCGCGATCGGATCTGTCGGCGGGGGAGGCGCTCGCACGGCGATCAGTTCAGGGTCGGGGGGATCGACATGCGCTCGAGGGGGCGCCGCGTGCCGAAGCCCTCGTCGAGGGGGTGCCAGTGGGCCACGGCGGGCTCGCCGTACTTCCAGCACAGCCACACGGTCTCGGTGCCGCGGCGGCCGTGAAAATCCACGAGCCCGAGGCGATAGTCTTTCACCACGGCGCCGGTGGCCTCGACCTCGCGCCAGCCCGCGTGAAACTCGCGCACGCGGTCCCGCATCTCTTGCTTGAGCGCCGACACCTCGGGGTCGTCGGCCGCGTCGGGCTCGAGCAGGTGCGCGTCGAGGCCCCGTGCGGTCATCTTCGCCGCGTGGGCGTCGAGATCGCGCAGCAGCGACATCTGCCGCTCGAGCATCACGTTGAGTTTGGGGAGCAGCGCGTTCGCCTCGGCGACTGTGAAGATCCGCATGCGTTCTGACACGGTGGAAGGTCCTTTCCTCCAGCGGGGCGAGAGAGTCACCCGAGCGCCCGCGAAAGGGAAGCGTCCCTTTGCGCTCGCGCATTTCCTCCGCCGCGTCGCCGCCCCGTTGCCCCGCCGCGGCGGGCGGGCGTAGGGTCTCGCGTCACGCACCCGACGGAGTCTTCGCCGCCATGAACCCCATTCGCCCGCCTGGAGGCCCCCCGGCGCCCGTCGCCCTCGACGGCGCCGCGCCGTCTGCACCGTCCACCGTGGCGCCGCTGGGACCCGCCCACGCCGCAGGGGGCGCCGCGCCCGCTTCCCCGACGCACGCCGTCATCGCCGACCTCCAGGCCGCCCGCATCGGCCCCGACGAGGCCGTCCGCAGGCTCACCGACCTGGCCATCTCAAACGCCCGGTGCCCGCCCTCTCTGCGCCCCGCGGTCGAGGCCCGCGTGCGCGGCACCCTCGCGCGCGACCCCCTCGTGGGACAGCTCCTCCGACGCATGGGGGCCACCGCGCCCGAAGAGTGATCGCGCTCGCGGTGTGCCATTGGTGTTCGCCTCGTTATGGGTTGCTTTGTACCAGTGTGGCACGGCTCGGGCCATTCTCGACGCCCGATGCGCCACGAATCGAGGCGTCTCATGGGGCACGCGCCTTGCGATGTGTGCCCCCGTGATGCTCACCCGCGACGCGCTCTCCCTCGACGCTCCAGTGTTCTCGTTCGAAGAGCGCATGCTCGGCGACGCGCGTCGCTCGGTGCTCCTCGTCGAAGACGACCCCGAGCAGCGGGCGCGCTATCACCGCCTCTTGCGCCGCTGGGGTTACGACGTGACCTCGGTGGCGACCACCCTCCACGCCGAGCGCGCGGTGCGCGAGGGCTCGGTCGATGTTGTGGTCTCCGACGTGATGCTCTCGGGTGCGTCGGGCTTCGAACTCGCCCGCGGGCTGCGCGCGGCGTGCCCCGACGTGCCCGTGGTGCTCATGAGCGCGCACGCGCCCGCGGGCGTCCAGGGCGAGGCCCTGGGGCATGGGGCCTTCGCGTTCGTGCCGAAGACGGCCGCCGCGGCGGAGCTCGAGCGAGCCGTGTACGAGGCCCTCATGCAGCGCGCGCTCGCCACGGGCATGAGCCCTCCGCCGAGCGACCTCGCGGTGCAGCACCTCGACGCCGACGCGGAGTTCGTCGTGGCCCTGCGGCTCCTGTGGGTGGCGTGGCAGCCGGTGGTGCACACGAGCGACCCGCGGCGCTCGGGCTACGAGTGCTTCGTGCGCACGAACTGGCCCGACCTCGCGCGCCCGTCGGCCCTCTTTCGCGTGGCCGCGGAGCGGGGCGAGCTGCGCACCTTGGGCCGCCAGATTCGCCGCGAGGTGGGCGCCGCTCTCACGCAGCGCCCCGACATCGCCCGGGTGTTTGTGAACCTGCACCCTGAGGAGCTCCTCGATGACGTGCTGCTCACCGACGCCGAGCCCCTCGCGCGGCACGCGCAGCGCGTGGTATTCGAGCTGGACAGCGCGGCGTCAGTCGACACCCGCGGCGAGCTGGCGCCGCGCGTGCGGGCGCTGCGCGCTCGAGGGTTTCGCGTGGCCATCGACGACGTGGTGGCGGGCTGCGCCGCCCCCGACGAGCGCTGGACGGTCGAGCACGACGTCGTGAAGGTGAACCTCACGGTGGCGAGGAGCCTCGTGCGTACCGAGCGCCTGGAGCGCTACCTGCGCTCGCTCTGCGCCATGACCCACGGGTACGGCGCCGCGGTGGTGGTCGAAGGGGTCGAGTGCGCCGACGACCGCGCCATGGCCCTGCGCGCCGGGGCCGACTACCTCCAGGGGCACCTCCTGGGGCGGCCGTCGCTCCTGCCGGCCCCCGAGCTGCGATGACAACCGTGCGCGATGCGCTTCGATCGTGCGCGCGGAGATCCTATGGCAACATCGCGTGGCGCGTTGTCACGCATGGAGAGTTCGATGTCCAACGATGAAGAGAGCCGAGCCGGGGTGCTGAGTCGTAGCCTGCAACCTGGGCCCTTGCGCGTGTCGCACGACGTGTTCGCGCGCGTCGCGATCGACCCTGACACGGCCGACCTGGTGCCCGCGTTCCTCGCGCGCCGTCGCTCCGAGCTCGTGTCGCTCATGCACGCGTTCGGTCGCAGCGACTACGACGCCCTGCGCAAGTCGGGGCACAACCTCGTCGGCTCGGGCGCGGGGTACGGATTCCCGCGCCTCTCGGAGCTGGGCGCCGAGCTGTCGGCCGCGGCGCGCGACAAAGACCGCGCGGCCCTCGCGGCCACGCTCGCGACGCTCTCCGAGCACATCGTCGCGTGGCACGAGCGATACGGCTAAGGCTTCGAGGTACACCCCCACCGTGATCACCGATCGCACCCCTTCTTCGTCTCCCGCGGGCGACGTGACCGCTCCCCTCGTGCTCGTCATCGACGACGACGAGGACACCCGCGCCCTGCTCCACCGCTGGCTCACCGGCGACGGGTACCGCGTCGAGTGCGCCGAGTCGGGCGAGAGCGCGCTGCGCAGCCTGCACCGGATGCTCCCCGACGCGGTGTGCCTCGACCTCGAGCTCCCGGGCTGGTCGGGCCTCGAGACCCTCGCGCGCATCCGGGCGCACCACCCGCGGCTGCCGGTGGTGATCCTCACGGCCGACAGCGCGGTCGGCACCGTGGTGAGCGCGGTGAAGAGCGGCGCGTGGGACTACCTCGTGAAGCCCATCGACCGCACGAAGCTCTCCACCACGCTGCGCAACGCCGTCGAGCGCAGCCGCATGGCCGTGCAGCTCGCGCAGCTCGAGCGCGAGGCGAGCGGCCACCCCCCGATGGGCCTCGTGGGCGAGTCGCCCGCGATGCGCTCGCTCCTGCGCCAGATCGACCGCGTGGCGCCCACCGACGTCACCGTGCTCATTCAGGGCGAGAGCGGCACGGGCAAGGAGCTCGTGGCGCGCGCCATTCACGAGTGCAGCGCGCGGCGCGCCGAGCCCTGGGTGGCCGTCAACTGCGCCGCGGTGCCCGAGACCCTGCAAGAGTCCGAGCTGTTCGGCCACGAGCGCGGGGCCTTCACGGGCGCCGCCACGCGGCACCTCGGGCGCTTCGAACAAGCCAACCGGGGCACGCTCTTCCTCGACGAGGTGGCCGAGCTCAGCCCGAGCGCGCAGGCCAAGCTCCTGCGCGTGCTGCAGGAGCGGCGCTTCCACCGCGTGGGCGGCGGCGCCGAGGTCGCTTCGGATTTTCGCCTCATCGCCGCCTCGCACCGCGACCTCGCCGACGAGGTGGCCGCGGGGCGCTTCCGCGAAGACCTCTACTTTCGCCTCGCCGTGTTCGACCTCGCGGTGCCCCCGCTGCGCGAGCGCGGCGGCGACGTGGTGAGCATCGCGCGCGCCTTCCTCGCCGAGCGCGCCGCGCCGGGCGCCCGCCCGCTGCGACTCTCGTCCGAGACGCAGATGTGCATGATGTCCTACCCCTGGCCGGGCAACGTGCGCGAGCTCCGCAACGCGATGGAGCGCGCCTCGGTGGTGGCCGCCTCCGACGAGATCGCCGTCGCCGACCTCCCGCAGCGCGTGCGACAGCCCGCGGCCGCGCCCGCCCCCGAGGTGCGCGCGGCGGCCTCCGTCGCGGCCGCGCCCGCGGGGGGCCGAACCCTCGACGACCTCGAGCGCGACGCCATCGTCGACGCCCTGCGCAAGGCTCACAACAACCGCACCGAGGCCGGGCGCGCGCTCGGCATCGGCCGCTCGACCCTCTACCGCAAGCTCAAGAAATACAGCCTCGAGTCGTGAGCGATACGCTCCCACACCATGGAGTCAGGGCCCACCGCATGTCCACCGTACTCGTCACTGGCAGCAGCACAGGCTTCGGTCGGCTGATCGCGCTCGAACTCGCGCGCGAGGGGCACCGCGTGTTCGCCACGATGCGCGAGCCCGAGGGCCGCAACGCGCCCGCCGCGGAGTCGGCACGCGCCGCGGCGCGGGCCGAGGGGCGCGCCGTCGAGGTCGTGGCGCTCGACGTGACCCGCGACGACTCGGTGTCCGCCGCCGTCGACACCATACTGTCGCGCGCGGGCGCCCTCGACGTGCTGGTCAACAACGCGGGCGTCGCGTGCGCGGGCCTCGTCGAGACCTTCACGCCCGCCGCGGCGCAGCGCGTGTTCGACGTGAACGTGTACGGCCCCCTGCGCATGGCCCGCGCGGTGCTCCCCGGCATGCGCCGGCGAGGCAGCGGCCTCGTGGTGTATGTCTCGAGCACGCTAGGCCGCGAGGTGACACCCTTTCTGGGCGTCTACGCGGCGAGCAAATTCGCGCTCGAGGCCCTCGCCGAGAGCCTGCGATACGAGACCGCGCCGCTCGGCGTCGACTCGGTCATCGTGCAGCCGGGCACCTTCCCGACCACGGCGATTCTGGGCAACCTTGTGGCGCCCGACGACGCCGCGCGGGCCGAGGGCTACGGCCCCGTCGCGCAGCTCCCCGCGGGGCTCTTCGCGGGGCTCGGCGAGCTCGCGCGCTCGGGCCGCGCGCCCGACCCGCAGCGCGTGGCCGACGCCGTCGCCGCGGTGGTGCGCGCCCCCGTCGGCAGCCGCCCCGCGCGCGTGGTCGTCGACCCCAACGGCAGCGGCGGGGCCGCGCGCCTCAACGCGCTGAGCGCCGAGGTGCAGTCGTCGATCCTCGCGGGCTTCGGGCTCGAAGCCCTGGGCGCCGTTCGCCCCGCGCGCTGAGCCGGGTGTCAGTGCCGATGGCAGCGATAGACTCCACAGCCCCCGAAGACGCCGCGGCCGAGCTCGCGTCGCTCCGCGCACGCGTCGCGTCGCTCGAGGCCGAGGCGCAGCGGCTTCGCGCGTCGGTGCGCGTCGCGAACGCGGTGATCGAAGAGACCCCGCTGGTGATCTACGCCAAGGGGACCGACCAGCGATTTTTGCTCAGCAACCGTCGCCACGCGAGCCTCATCGGGCTGCCTCCGGCGTCGATCCTGGGGCACACCGACCGCGAGCTGTTCGGCGCCGACGCCGACTCGATCGACTCGGCGAGCGCGCGCGTGCTCGCGAGCGGGGCGTCGAGCTCGAGCGAGTTTCCGCTCCCCATCGACGGGCGCGAGCGCTTCTTTCACGAGACCATCTTTCGCCTCCACGACGAGGGGGGCGCGCCCCTCGGCCTCGGGGGCATCGCGATCGACATCACCGCACGCAGGCTCGCCGAAGACGAGAACCGCATGCTCTCGCTCGCGGTGGAGCAGAGCCACGAGGCCATCGTGGTGACCGACCTCGCGGGCAACATCGAGTACGTGAACGAGGCCTTCGTGCAGCGCACGGGCTACACGCGCGAGGAGCTCATCGGGCAGAACCCGCGGATGTTTCAGTCGGGCAAGACCCCGCGGGAGACCTACACCGCGCTGTGGGACAGCCTCACGCGCGGCGAGACGTGGAAGGGCGAGTTCGTCAACCGCCGCAAGGACGGCCAGGAGTTCATCGAACTCGACACGATCTCGCCGGTGCGCCAGGCCGACGGGCGCGTGACCCACTACCTTGCCATCAAGCAAGACGTCACGGCCCTCAAGCGCATGAGCGCCGAGCTCGAGCGCCACCGCATGCACCTCGAGGAGCTCGTGCGGCAGCGCACCGACGAGATGAAGGCCGTCTTTCGCGCGCTCCCGGACCTGTACTTTCGCGTCGACCGCGAGGGCATCGTGCTCGACTTCATCTCGGGCAACGAGGGCGACCTCCTGGTGCCCCCGGAGGAGTTTCTCCGCCGCCCCCTGCAGAACGCGCTCCCCCCCGAGCTGCGCGCGCGCTTCACGGGCGCGCTGCGCGAGGTCGCGCGGGGCGCCCCCCTCGTGGTGCTCGAGTACGACCTCCCCATGCCCGACGGCGAGCGCTCGTACGAGGCCCGCGTGCTCCCCCTTGGCGCCGACCAGGCCGTGGTGGTGGTGCGCGACATCCGCGAGCGCCGCCGCGCCGAGGCCGCCCTCGCCGCCGCGCGCGACGCCGCCGAGTCGGCCTCGCGGCTCAAGAGCGATTTCCTCGCGCGCATGAGCCACGAGATTCGCACCCCCATGGCCTCCGTGGTGGGCTACGCCGACCTCCTGCTCAACGCCGAGTACTCGCCCGACGAGGCGCGGCAGCACGCGCGGCGCATCCGCCACAACGCCGACCACCTCCTCGGCCTCCTCGACGACATCCTCGACCTGTCGCGCATCGAGGCCGACAAGCTCGTTTTTGCGAGCGAGCCCGTCGACCCCGCGAAGATCATCGCCGCCGTCGACTCGCTCCTGCGCCCCATCGCCGTCGAGCGCGGCCTGGCGCTGCTCATCGCCCTCGACGCGCCCCTCCCGCGGCGCATCACCACGGACCCGTTGCGCCTTCAGCAGGTGCTCGTCAACCTGGTGAGCAACGCGCTCAAATTCACCGACCGTGGCAGCGTTACGGTGCGCGCGTCGCTCGAGCCGGCGGGCGACCTCGACGGGCCGTGGCTGCGCGTCGACGTCGTCGACACGGGCATCGGCATCGCGCGCGACCTCCTCCCGCGGCTCTTCACCGCGTTCACGCAGGTGCACAGCCGCGACGTGGCCCGCGGGCGGGGCACGGGCCTCGGGCTCGCCATCAGCGCGCGCCTCGCCGCGGGCCTCCACGGCCGCCTCGACGTCGCGTCCGAGGTGGGATCGGGCAGCACGTTCACCCTGCGCGTCCCGGTCAGCGCCGCCGGGACGGTCGCGCTCGTGACCTCGTCACTAGGTGCGACGCCGCTCGCGAGAGCCGCGCCCCCCGCCCTCGCGGCGCCGCTGCGGGTGCTCGTCGTCGACGACAACCCCGACCTGCAGGTGCTCCTCGAGCGCATGCTCGCGAGGCTCGGGGTCAAGGCGCAGGTGGTGGGCAACGGGCAGGAGGCGCTCGACAGCGTGGCCGCCGCCGACGCCGCGGGGCGCCCCTTCGACGTGGTGCTCATGGACATGCAGATGCCCGTGCTCGACGGCTACGACGCCGTGCGCGCGCTGCGCGAGCGCGGCTCGCGCGTCACCGTGGTGGCCCTCACGGCCTTCGCGATGGCGGGCGACGCCGAGCGCTGCCTCGCCGCGGGCTGCGACGCGCACCTCGCGAAGCCCGTCGACATCGCGCGGCTCCGCGAGATGCTCGGCGACCTCCCCCGGCGCGGCGCGTAGCCCGTCGCTCAGGGCCGCGCGCGGCGGAGCAGACCGTTGACCACCTCGAGCAGGTCGCGCAAGCGCACGGGCTTGCTCACGTACGCGTCGCAGCCCGCGGCGAGGCAGCGCTCGCGGTCGCCGTCCATGGCGAGCGCGGTCACCGCGACGATGGGGGTGCGCTGCCCTGGCGTCTCCGAGGCCCGGAGCGTCCGCGTGGCCGCGAGGCCGTCGAGGCGTGGCATCTGGATGTCCATGAGGATCACGTCGGGGGGGCACGCGGAGGCCCGCGCGATCGCCTCGAGGCCGTCGCGCGCGATGTCGACATCGAAGCCGCGCGCTGCGAGGAAATCGGCCACGGTCTC
>CANMAT010000028.1 GCA_947494865.1 Deltaproteobacteria bacterium | reverse complement strand
TCTCGCACACAGCGCCCGCGGGATCAATCGCCGTTGCTCCCCTCCGCCCCGCAGGCGGCGGCGAGGACCGGCGGATCGCCCCGCGCCGCGCCGGGCGATCGACGGCGATCGTTCCATTCGCGGAAAGCTCCATTCACCAATGGCCCCGGTGCGCGGCGTCCGCCGCGTGACGACTCTCTGCGTCCACCGTCGCGCACGACCCCGATGAAGAACTCGATCCCCACCCACACCGCCTCGCTCGCCGACCGCCGCAGGATGCTCCTCGGCGGCGCAGGCCTGCTCGCCGCGTGCGCCCCTCGCACGCCCGTCGTCCGCCCCCGGGAGACCGCCATGACCTCACGCCCCATCCGCGCCCGCACCGCAGGCTCGCAGCACGGCTTCATCCGCCGCATGGTGAGCCCCGGCGACCTCGGAGGGCTCCTCAAGCCCTTCATCTTCCTCGACCATCTCCGCGGCGAAATGGCTGCGGGACAGGGCTTTCCGTTTCACCCGCACTCGGGCATCGCGACGCTTAGCTTCGTCCTCAACGCCGACGCCACCTACGAAGACACCACCGGCGCGCGGGGCGTTCTGCGCGCCCGCGGCCTCGAGTGGATGCAGGCCGGCGGCGGCGTCTGGCACGTCGGGCAGATTCAGCCGCACGAGCGCGTGAGCGAGGCCTTTCAGCTCTGGGTCGCGCTGCCCGCCGCGCTCGAAGAGTCGCCCGCCATGTCGTTGTACGTGCCGCCCGAAGAGGTCCCCGTCGTCGACGGCGTGACGGTGATGCTCGGCGCGCACGGCGGCGCGCGGAGCCCCATCCCCGCGGTTCATTCGATGAACTACCTCCACGCCGAGCTCCCGCGCGGTCGCCGCTGGACGTACGAGCCTCCCGCCGATCACGACGTCGCGTGGTGCTTCGTGTACCGCGGTCGCGCGAGGGTCGGCGCCGACGAGATCGCCGACGAGCTCCTCACCTTCGAAGACGGCCACGCGCCGCTCCACTTCGATGCCCTCTCCGACGCCCGCGTGCTCCTGGGCTCGGCGCGCAAGCACCCGCACCCCCTCGTGCTCGGCACGAGCTCGGTGCACACCAACCGCGAGTCGCTCGTCGCGAGCCTCGATCGCATCCGCACGATCGGCGCGGGCCTGCGCCGCGACGGTCGCATCTGATCGTCGCGCGGCTCGAGCAGCGCGAACTCGCGCCCTCGATTGTAGTGCAACCCGCCGACGTCGAAGACCCTCTCAACCTCTCGATGTCGCTCCCCACGTTGTCGCTCACGCTCAATGTCATCGTGCTCGTCCCCGTGGTGGCCTCGCTGCTCGCCGACGCGGCGTGGACCTCCGCCGCCTACGGACCGCGGTCTGGCGCGCGGGGCGTCGTGCTCGCGGTGTACATCGCGATCCTCCTGGCCTCCGCGGCGCTGCTGATCGGCCCCGCGCCCGCAGCCATCGCCGCGCTGCTCGGCGTGCAGGTGGTCTACAAGCTCCTGACGCCGCTCACCGTCGGCACGCTGCGCAACCCCGTGGTGCTCTCGAACCTCGCGATCGCGGCGCTGCACCTCGCATCGCTGCGATGCCTCCTCGCAGCGGCGCGCTGAGCGACCGGGCGACCTCAGGGGGCGCGCTGAAACACGTAGCGCGGCGTCACCGTGATGCCCGCGAAGGAGGTCGGGTCGAAGCCGAGGGTGAGGCGATCGCCGTCGAGCGAGACCATGACCTGCGAGGCGCCGCCGCCGGGGCAGGTCTGCGTGAAGGCGCGCGTCCCCTCGGTGCCCGTGTACGTGCCCGCGGTGGAGATCGGGATGTCGCGATCGAAGCGGACGCCGCTGGCGAGCTCGAGCGAGAGGCGATTGGCGAGGTCGGCCACGATGCGCCCGGCCTCGGTCCAGACCTGCCCGCGGCCCACGATGGCGGTCTCGTTCACGTCGATGGCGCCGAAGCTCGTGGTGGCGGTGTCGATGTGCCAGGTGATGCCCGCGAGCGTCCAGCGGCCGTCGGGGATGGCGCCCCCCGTGGGCGCGGGCGCGGCGGTCACCACCATGCGACCGGTCACCGTGGGGAGGTCGGTGGACGACGCCGGAGGCGCGCAGCGACCCGGCGTGTAGGGCACCTCGCCCGGCGCGCGCAGCGGCTCGTCGCAGTAGAGCGCGGGGGCCGGCGGGGTCACGTACGCGAAGTTGAAGCACATCTCGTCGCTCGTGCGCGGGCCGTTCGACACCGTGCGCGGCGTAGTGTTGTTCCACGTGCAGCGGGTCTCGATGCGGTCGCCCGGCGCGATGAGCGTGCCGCCCAGGTCGTAGCTGAACTGGTAGTTGAAGTCCCACCGCTCGATCCCGATGAGGTCTTCCCTGGCGCCGCCCGCGCGCACCACCTGCTGCAAGAACGAGCTCCCCAGCACGTGCATGTGGGGCCCGCCGGCGTAGAGGCGCGTGGGCTCCCGGAAGGTGCATCCGCTCGCGGCGGAGGTAACACTGCGCGCGGGGAGCGAGAAGCCCAACGGGCCGATGGCGACCATGCCGTACTCGGTGCCCGTCGGGGGGCCGTGGTAGAGGCGCACGCCGGAGCTGTCGACCACGCCGGGCGCGCGCGCGCCGTTGTTGTAGTGGAGCTGGAGCACGTAGCGCTCGCCCGGCGTCATGCGCAGGCCGCCGCCGTCGGGAAACTCGAAGGCGTCCTGGCCCGGCGCCCACGCGTAGAGGTACTGCGAGCCCTCGGGCATCGAGTTGCACTCGAAGGGCGCCGACGGCGCCGTGCGCGCGGCGTCGCGGAGGAGCACGATGTGGTGGATCACCTCGCGGCGATCGAAGAGCATCTCCATGCGACGGATGAAGCGCGGCCCGTCGCCGGGCACGGTGAACGTGAAGCACTGGTAGCGGTCGCTCACGTCGGGCGCGACGGGGTATCGATCCGCGCGCAGGTCCCACGCGGCGAGGCCCGCCGGGGCGCGCTCCGGGGCGCGCACCCACGGCCGCGTGCTCTGCGGCCGCGTGGCGGGGGCCGCCGCGCGCGCGCCGCAGCTCGCCCACTGGGCGATCTCGTTGGCCACCGCGTCGGGGGGCGCGGGCGTACCGGGCGGCGGCATCGCGCCCATGGCGAGCTGCTGGGCCATGGCGTCGACGCGCCGCAGGCCCGCCGGCCCCGCCACGAGGGCGTCGTAGTCGAGCAGGGCGTAGGGCGCTCCGAAGGCGGGCGTCGCGCCGTGACAGGTGGCGCAGTGCGTGACCACCCGGGCGCGCACGGCGTCGTTCCAGCGCGCGCGGTCGGGCACACAGAGGCCCGCCGCGTCGGCGGCCGCCTCGGGGCTCGCGTCGACGGCGTCGGCGGCGACGGCCGCGTCGGGCAGCGGGGCGACGGTGGTGCCGCAGGCCGTGAGGGAGAGGGCAGCGACGAGGTGGAGCGTCTTCATCGCGGCGATCGTCACACGATCGCAACGCCGCGCTCAACCGACATCCGCAAAACATCGGCGCCTGCGGGTCGATGGCGCCGTCGCCACGCAAGGGCGCAGCCGCCGGTCACACGTCGCGAACGGTGACGCCCTTCCAGAAGGCCACGCGGCCGCGGATGCTCTTCGCCGCGTCCTTGGGCTCGGGGTAGTACCAGGCCGCGTCGCGGTTGGTGGCGCCGTTCACCGTCACGTGGTGATAGCTCGCGGTGCCCTTCCACCCGCAGACCGTGTGCGTATCGCTCGGCGCGAAGTGCTCGCTTCGCAGCGACTCTGCGGGGAAGTACGCGTTGCCCTCCACCGTCACGATGTCGTCAGACTCCGCGAGCACGATGCCATTCCACTCTGCGCGCTTCTTCATGGGAGAGTTCCTTCGGTGATCGGAGAGCGAGGCGCAGCCGCCCCGAGAACGCGTCGGGCGCCGCCGATGCGGCGGGGCCTCCGCGCCATCTTCGTCGCGTTCACGGTCGCGTGGAACAACATCCGCGTCACGCTCGCCCGAGATCGACGACAGCGCCTGCTACCGCGACGCAGGCCAGGCCCACGGGAGCAACCCCGGCGAGCGCCGCGCAGAGAACCCCTTCGTGACGTTGCGCGAGGGCGGACCCGGCGCTCCCCGCGCGCGCGGCGTCCCCGCCCCCCCTTTGGGGCGTCCCGCCGTGGACATTCGCAAAGTATAGATGTACTCGCGTGGCGCTCCGGCAGGCGAACGCGAGACGGGCGGAACTTCATCGATGACGATCGAGACACGTGCGGCGGACGTCGCTACGAGCGAGGCCGGGTCTCAGCCCCCCGTCGCCGCTCGCGGCGCCGTCGTCGGCGCTGACTCCGTCGTGCTGCATCTCGCGGGGCTCACCGACGTGGGCCACGTTCGCGAGCACAACGAAGACAACCTCCTCGTCGCCGACCTCACGCCGCGCGCCCGCTGCGAGCTCGAGCGCGCCATGAAGCTCACGGTCGGGCCGTCGGGTCTCCTCCTCGTGGTGTGCGACGGCATGGGAGGCGCAGCGGCGGGCGAGGTGGCCAGCCAGATGGCCGCCGAGATCGTCTACGAAGTCATGACGAGCGGCCCGGCGCCCGGAGACCGCGAGCACTTCGCGCAGCGACTCGTCGGGGCCATCCGCGAGGCGGGCACCCGCATCTACCTCGCCGCCAAGAGCAACCGCGCGCAGCGGGGGATGGGCACCACGGTGACGGCCGCGGGGGTGTACGGCAACACGCTCTTCGTCGGCCAGGTGGGCGACTCGCGCGCGTACCTCCTGCGCGACGGCGCGCTGCGGCAGCTCACGCGAGACCAGTCGCTCGTGTGCAAGCTCATCGAGGCCGGGCAGTTTACCGAGGCCGAGGCCGAAGACTACGAGTACTCGAACATCATCTTGCAGGCCCTCGGCACGACCGACGTCGTGGCGGTCGACCTCACCTACGTCGAGCTCTCCGCGGGTGACACGCTGATGCTCTGCTCCGACGGCCTGAGCGGGCTCGTGAGCGCCGACGAGATGCGCGCGGCGATGTCGGCGCTCACGGATCCGATGGCGTGCTGCAAGCGCCTCGTCGACGCGGCCCTCCACGGCGGCGGCCACGACAACGTCACGGTGATCGCGGCGCGCTTCGAGGGCGAGCTCCCCGCGGAGGGCAGCGACTTCACCGGCTACGAGCCCTATGTGCTGTTCGACGCGCCGGAGGTGTTCCTCGCGGCGACGGCGGCCACGTCGATGAAGGAGCCCGACCTCCCGCCGCCGGGCTCCGCGGCCAAACACTCGGCCTCGCTGCCTCCCGACGCCCCGTCACCAACGCCCCTCGCGGCCGATCTGCCCCGGCGTCGCGACGAGGCCATCGCGCGCCCTGCGGGGGTTCCCGGCTCGTTCCGCGGCCCGCGGCGGCGTCTCATGCTGGCGGTGCTGCTCGCAGCCGTCGCGTTCGCCGCGTGGTGCGTCTGGAGCGCCGTGCACTGACGGCTCCTGCGGGGGCGCGGACCCGCCGCGGGCGTACGCTTCCTCACCCGCTCCGACCTCTGCGGCCCGCCCCGCCCACGACAGCACCATGGCCGACGCCCTCAAGAACAGCTTCAACGCCGACACCGTGCTTCGCATCGCGACGGAGCTCCGCGGCGCGCACCCCTCCCTCGACGTCGCAGACTTCGCGCGGCGCGCCGCAGCCTTCGGCGAGCGCGGGCTCACCGACCGCGCGCGCCTCGTGAGCGCGGTGATGCGCGACGCGCTCCCCCGCGAGGCGCCCGCGGCGCTCGCGGTCATCGTGCGCAGCCTCGGGGCGCCCCTCGACCGCACCGAGGGCTTCGGCTTCAGCGTGTTTCGCTACCTCCCGCACGCGTACTTCATCGCCGAGCACGGGCTCGATCACCTCGACGCGTCGGTGGCGGCGATGCACGCCCTCACGCAGCGCTTCACCGCCGAGTTCACCGTGCGCCCCTTCCTCGAGCGGCACACCGACGCGATGCTCGCCGTGCTCGGCCGCTGGGCCGACGACCCGTCCGAGCACGTGCGCCGGCTCGTGTCGGAAGGCACGCGCCCGCGGCTCCCCTGGGCGTCGCGGCTCGCCGTCTTCGACGCAGACCCGACGCCGGTGCTCGCCCTCCTCGAGCGCCTCCGCGACGACCCGTCGGAGTACGTGCGACGCTCCGTGGCCAACCACCTCAACGACCTCACGAAGGCCCACCCCGCGCGGGTGCTCGCCCTCGCCGCGCGCTGGGTCGTCGACGCGCCCGACGCCCGCAAGCGCCTCCTCGCGCACGCGCTGCGCACGCTCGTGAAGCAGGGTCACCCCGACGCGCTCGCCGTGCTCGGCGCACGCGCGGGGGCGAAGGCGAAGGTCACCGGCGCCCTCTCCCCGAAGCGGCTCGCCATCGGAGAATCGCTCCAGGTCTCGGTCACCGTCGAGAGCCTCGAGGCCGCGAGCGCGCGCTTCGTGGTCGACGCCGCGGTGCACTTCGTCAAGGCCGACGGGACCACGCGCGCGAAGGTGTTCAAGCTGCGCACCCTGACGCTCGACCCCGGCGCGTCGGCGACGGTCTCGCGCAAGGTGTCGTTTCGTCAGCACACCACGCGCACGCACCACCCCGGGAGTCATCGCGTCGAGGCGCTCGTCAACGGCGCGCCCACCCCGCTGGGCCACGTCGACCTCCGCGCGTAGTCGCGACGCCTCACGCGGCGCCCGGGTCCTCGTCGTCGTCGTTGTCGTCGCCGCGCCACGGCGCCGGCGGCCGCTGCTGCTGCGCGTACCTCGCCCGCGCGGCCTCGGCGTCGGCGGCCGCGCGCTGGGCGGCGCGGGCCTCGCGCTCCTGCGCGGCGCGAGCCTCGCCCTCCTGCGCCTCGCGAGCGCGGTCTGCCTCGGCCTGCGCCCGCGCGCCCATCACCGCGTCGCGACGCCGCGCCTGCTCGGCCGCGTCGCACATCGGCAGCGCGAACGACGCCACCTGCGCGCTCAGGTAGCCCGAGAAGAACTGCAGCCGCGCGGGGCGACGCTCCCACGGGAGCGAGAAGGTGACCCACCCCCGCACGGTCGCGCCGGGCGCGACGAAGGTCTCGACCAGCAGCGGCGCGCGCGCGCGGGCGTCGCGCCCGATCGACTCGGTGACGTAGTCGGCGTCGTCGAAGAGGTGAAACTTGCTCGCGCTCACCGACGGAGGCTCCGCGCCCGTCGCGGTGTTGCGAATGCGCACGTCGAACGCGACGAGGCGCTCGTCGCCGCGCTTGTAGGCCTCCGAGCTGCTGTGGCTCTTCGCGTCGCTCTCCCAGGGGTCTTCGACGGCGAGCACGCTGATGGCGAGCGCGCCCGCGACGCGCTCGATGGTCGGGCCTATGGCCGGCGCGGCGTGGTTCGCATCGCGGCGATGGAAGCGGTCGAAGATGCTCATCGAGGCGACCATGATATCGGGTGTCATCGTCGGCGCGAGGGGCGCCGTGCGATCAACGCCTCCGCCGGACAAAGCGCGACCCGCAGCGCGCCGCCGGCAGGAGGTCTCTCATGGTCCAAGGGCGTTCGGTGTCTCCCCTCACGTCGTCGCGCAGCATCCAGCGCGTGGTGCAAACGTGGCAGCGGCGCTCGCGCGAGACGTCGCGCAGCCTCGGGGTGCTCACGGCCCGCCTCAACGTCTTCGGCGCCGTGCGCGTGCCCGCGCTCCACGAGGCCCTCCTCTGGGCCGGCGTGCTCGACCGCGCCCCCGCGTCGTGGGACGACGCCCCCGTCGTCGAGAAGATGCCCTGGGGCGCGGGGCGCTTCCCCGCCCCCCCGGTGACGCCCCCCGAAGGCATCACGGGCCCGTGGCCGCAGCCCGCCGCCGTCGACCCGCGCTTCTACGCCCCGGTGCTCAACGTGCCCGCCGAAGACCGCCGCGACCACGTGCGGTACATCGTGTCGCGCTACCTCGGGCAGCTCGTGTCCGAGGTGCCCGGAGCCGCCCTCCGCGCCCTGCAGCGCGGTCGCCTCGTGGGCGTCGACGACGCCGAATTCACCCACATTCTCACCGAGACGAGCTTCGGCCAGTTCGTGTGCCCCGAGCTCGACGACGCAACCCGCGCCGACTTCGCCGCGGTGCTCGCCCCCGAGGGCGCCTACGGCCGCATGGACTTCTCCGTGTGCCCCGCCGAGCACCTCCTCCCCGGCATGCACGCCGAGCCCGTCGTGGTGCTCGTGCAGCGCCTCGAAGACCGTTGGACAGTGCCCGCCCTGCGCGTGGGCCGCCGCGTGGTCACCCCCGCCGACGGCGACACCTGGGCCCTCGCGAAGTGCTTCACCCTCCTCGCCGCGCAGACCCGCCTCGTGGGCGCCTCGCACCCGCGGATTCACTTCCCCGCCGATGTCATCAACGCCGTCACGCGCTCGGTGCTGCCCGCGACGCACCCGATCTACCAGCTCATCGCGCCGCACACGCGCTTCACCCTCGGGCTCCACGAGGCGGTGATTCACCACCGCCGCTCGTCGATCCACAACTCGCAGCACGAGCTCTACAACGGCTTCCCCTACCGCACCGAGGGCATGCACGAGCTCGTGGCCACGGGCAACACGGGCGTCGAGGGCAACAGCGCGTGGGGCGCGTACCGCTTCGGCGACGAGTTCGTCGGCGATCACGTCGCCTACGGCCGCTACCGCCGCGCCTGGCGCGACGCGTGGGAGGGCTTCGCCGCCGAGGCCCTCGCCCGCGTCGACGCGCGCGACCCCGTCGTGCGCGCCTGGGCCGACCACATCGCCGCGTGGCTCCCGGGCTTCCCCGACGGCAACGCCATCGCCGAGGGCTACGCCCTCTCGCGCGCGGTCGCCACGTACCTCGCGTGCGTCACGACCTTTCACACCGCCGACCACCACAGCTTCGCCAACATCGCCCTCGAGAAGATGCCCTGGCGCATCCGAAAGCCCTTCCCCCAAGAGGGATCGGCCCCCGCCTACGACCTCGACACCCTCGTCACGCCGGAAGACTCGTTCCGCGCGCGCCTCGCGCACTCGATGTTCTTTCGCCCCGCCGTGATCACCTCGCTCCGCGACATCACCTACAACTTCAGCCACCCCGACGAGCGCGCCGCCGCCCTCCGCTGGCAGGCCACCATGAGCGCCCTCGACGCCCAATGGCAGGGCAGCGGCTTCCCCCGCGCCGACGAGATCGCATCGGGCGTCCACTACTGAGCCCCGCGCGACCGTCCGCGCAACGGCGAGTGATGGTACCGTCGCGCCGATGCGATCGAAGCTCCACTCCGGGGTCGGGCACCGGACGCGCCGCGCCGCCCTCGCGTGCGCCCTCATGTCCAGCGCCCTCACGTCGTGCGCCGACGAGCCCGCCCCCGCGCCCCTCGCGCCGTGCAGCTCCCCGGGCGCGCTGCGCTCGGTGGTGCTCAGCACCTTCTCGTTCACGCGCGCCGACCCCGCCCGCGGCGACGTCGTCGACGGCTTCGACCTCGACGACCACGCGAGCGAAGCGGGCGACCCCGTCGGGTGCCGCCAGGCCGACTTCACCAGCCCCGAGGGCGAGCGCGGCGTCGACAACCAGATCGCGCGCCTCCTCCCCATCGTAGACAGCATGACGGGCGGGGCCTTCGACGGGCTCATCCAGGGCGCCGTCAACAACGGGCAGCTCCTCGTGGCGGTGAGCCTCGACGGCGTCGACGACCTGCGCGACGACGCGTGCGTCTCCGTGAGCTTCCAGCGCGTCGCGGGCTCGCCCTTCGTCGGCAGCGACATGCGCATCGTGCCCGACCAGACCTTCGACCGCGACCGCGGTCACCCCATCACCCAGGCCCGCGCGCGCATCCGCGGCGGCGTGCTCGAGACCGAGCCCTTCGACCTGCCGCTGCCCGTCGCGGCCCTCGACGCGCGCTTCACGCTCAACATCCGCGGCGCGCACGTGCGGGCCCGCGTCGGCAGCGACGGGTCGCTCACGGGCGTCGTCGGCGGCGGCCTCTCGGTGAGCGAGTTCGGCGACATCATTCGCACGCTCGGCATCGGCGACGCGAAGCGCAACGCCTTCAACGGCGCGCTGCGCATCTTCGCCGACCTCGGCCCCGACGCCGCGGGCGCCTGCCAGCAGATCTCGTTGGGCATGCGCTTCGAAGCCCGCCCGGCGTTCGTCAACCCGTAGCGCCGCGGATCACCCGGCGAGAATCCTCCGCGCCACGCGCTGCCCGCCGATCGCCGTCGCCAGCGTGCTCTGGCCCGGGAACACCGAGTCGCCCACGAGGTAGAGCCCCGGCGCCACCGGCGCGGGCCAGATGCCCTCATAGTTGTGCAGCCCCGCCCTGCGCGGAACGCCGCCCACGTAGCCCCGGAAGCGCCCCGTGAAGCGCTCGAAGGTGCGCGGCGACGCGGTCATCCGGTGCACCACGTGGCGCGCGAGCTCGGGCGCCTGCGCCTCGATGAGCGCCATCATCCGACGCTGAACCTCGGCGACGTAGCGCCCCTGCGCGTCGAGGTCGAGGCCCGCCAGCGCGCGCATCGGGACGTGCGTCGAGGCCGTGACGGTGCGCGCCCCGCCCGGCGCGCGCTCGGGCTCGTCGAGGCCGCTCACCGACACGAACACGTGGTTGCCCTCGACGAAGGGCTTCGACACATCGCCCACCAGCTCGAGGTGGTGCGCGTGCGCGCGCAGCGGCGCCTCGCGCGCCACGCCGAGGTAGAGCATCGCGGCGCCCCAGCCCTCCTCGACGCGCGCCGAGAGCGCCGCGAGCCGCGGCGAGCGCACCGCCGGCGCGAGCGCCGCGAGGCTCTGCGGCAGCACGTTGGCCACCACCGTGCGCGCGCGCAGCTCGCCCTTGCGGGTGCGCACCACCCAGACGTCGCCGTCGCGCGTGATCGACCGCGCGGCGTCGCTCATGCGTACGTCTGCGCCCATGCGCGCGAGGGCGTCTGTGAGGGCCGACGCGAGCGCGCCGATGCCGCCGTGGACGTGCCGCGTGCCGCGGAAGCAGTAGTCCGTCGCCGAGAGGGCGAAGCACGCCTCGGCCTCGTCGACGCCCGTCTGCACGGTGATCTGGCAGAGCGCGTCGAGGTACACGCGCAGGGGTTCGCAGTGCGTGAGCTCGTGGCGCGCGAGCACCGCCGCGAGGGGGCGACCGAGCCACGGGAGCAGCGCGGCGTAGCGGTGCGCGCGCAGCGCGTGGCGACCGAGGGCGCGCAGGTCGAAGGGCGGGAGCATCTCGGGGTCGTCGAAGAGCGCCCACAGCGTGTCGGCCACCGCGCGCTGCGTGTCGAAGAACGCGCGCAGCCGCTCGACGGGCGCCGCGGGCAGCGCGCACAGCCGCGCGATGAGCCCCTCGCGCGAGGGCGGCACCGCGAGCCGCAGGTCGCCGGCGCGCAGCTCCACCATCGGGTCGAGCACGCGCGTCTCCACGGCGAGGGAGTGCGCGGTGATCCATCGGTCGAAGAGCTGCCCCGGGTCGAAGCCCGAGAAGAGCGTCGCCCCCGACTCGAAGCGCCACCCCTGCCGGGTGAACGTGCTCGCGCACCCGCCGGGGTACTTGAGCGCCTCGCACAGGGCCACGCGCGCGCCCCCCTCGGCCAGGGTCATCGCCGCGCCGAGGCCACCGAAGCCCGCACCCACCACCACGCAATCGACGTCCATTGCGGGGTGAGATGCGCCGCAAAGGCGACGCGTGGCGCGGCCGCGGTGTAGCGTGAGCGGCACTTGCGTCTGGGTTCGCAAGGGGAGCGATCGAGGCACCGATGTCCGCGGTAGAAGTTGCCCTCCCGTCGGGGTTCGAGTTCGCCGGCTACCGCATCGTGCGCCCTCTCGGCGAAGGCGGCTTCGGCATCGTGTACGAGGCCGAGAAGCCGTCGCACACGCAGCGCGTCGCGCTCAAGGTGCTGCGCGCCGAGGTGGCCGACAACCACGAGGTGGCCCTGCGGTTTCTCCGCGAGGCGCAGGCCGTGGCGCTGCTCAAGCACCCCAACATCGTGGGCTACGTCGAGCTCGGCGAGCACGAGGGCCGACCCTTCCTCGCGATGGAGCTCCTGCACGGCGAGGCCCTCACCGAGCTCATGAACCGCGAGGGCCGCCTCGCCCTCGGGCGCGCGCTCGACATCGCCGTGCCCATCATGGCCGCCCTGCGCACCGTGCACGCGCAGGGCATCGTGCACCGCGACCTCAAGCCCGACAACGTGTTCCTCTCGTACCCCGACGGCGCCGCCGTCGTGCCCAAGATCCTCGATTTCGGCTTCGCGAAGATCACCGAGCCGGGCATGCAGATCACCCGCGCCGACACCGCCATCGGCACGCCCAACTTCATGTCGCCGGAGCAGCTCCTGGCGCCCCGCGAGGTCGACCCCCGCAGCGATCAGTGGTCTGTCGCCGTGCTGCTCTACTACATGCTCACGGGCGTCAAGCCCTTCGGCGGCCGCACCCTCACCGACACCCTCAAGAACGTGCTGCAGTACGAGCCGCCGCGCCTCGACGCCTACCTCCCCGCGCTGCCCTCGCCCCTCGTCGACGCCCTCGCGCGCGCGCTCAGCAAGGCCCCCGCGGCGCGCTTCGAAAGCGTGCACCAGCTCGCCGAGGCGCTCCTCCCCTACGCCAGCGACGCCACCGCGATGCTCTACACCGCGGAGATCTACGGCGACACCGTGTGGGACGTCGTCGACACCAACCCCGCCCTCGCGGCCATCCCCCTCGTGGCCCCCGCGCGCCCCGCGGCCCCATCCCCCGACGCCCCCTACGTGCTCTCGGCGCCGCCCCGCGACCCCGAGGCCCCCCACTCCCTGCAGCCCGTCTCCGCCGCGCGCGAGTCGCTGCCGCCGGGGCGCGTGAGCGGCTCCGTCGCCATCGCCGCCGCCGTGGCCTTCGCGCTGAGCGCCATCGCCGCCGCGAGCGTGTGGGCCGTGCGCCGTGCCCCCGAGCCGCCGCGCTACACCGCGCCCGGCGCGCCCGCCCTCGCCCTCGCCCTCGCCCTCGCCCTCGCCGACGCCGCGACCGACGCCGCCGACGCCGCCGCGCGCTGATCGCGCCGTCGGCGAACTTCTCGCGGCGGCGGGTTGATGTATCTTCGCGGGCTCGAACCCCATGGACGCACGCACCCTCGCTCACCTCGTCGCCGCGTCGATCACGCTCGCGGCGTGCTCCAACGGCCCCGTGCGCTTCGTGGCGCAGCCACCGGGCGCCGACGCCTCCGTCGACGCCACCGCCGACGCCGTCACCGAAGACCTCCCCGCGCGCACCTGCACCCCCGGCCGCTGGTACTGCGAAGGCAGGCAGCGCGCCTACCAGTGCAACGCCGTAGGCGTCGAGGTCGCGTCGCAGCGCTGCGAGGGCGACGCGCGGTGCCTCGGCGGCGCGCACCCCTGCGGCGTGTGCGTGCCCAGCACCGTGCGCTGCAACCCCGGCAGCCCCGACGCGCCGCAGCACTGCGCCGCCGATGGGCAGAGCTGGGTCGACCACCTCTCGTGCGACTCGGCTTCGAACGAGCACTGCACCGACGGCGTGTGTCAGCGCGTGTGCCCCGCCGATCCGGGCAACGAAAACTCGTACCTCGGCTGCGAGTACTGGGCCAC
>CANMAT010000027.1 GCA_947494865.1 Deltaproteobacteria bacterium | reverse complement strand
CCTCTCCCGCGCGGCCATCGAGGTGGCCTCGCGCGGCGCCATTCAGCGCGTGCAAGAGCAGTTCGGCGCGACGACCGCGCCCCCGGCAGGCCGTCGCCGCCGGGGTCGCTGACCGCGCCGCGAGCGCCCTACCGACGCACCCACCAGAAGTACGCAGAGCGCACCGACTGGCCGCGCCGCGGGCGGTACGTGTTGCCCCGAAACACGATGGTCTGCGCGTCCTGGTTCCAGTCGAAGCCGTCGGCGCGCGAGCGGGGCGCCAGGCGCGCGTCGACGGCCACCCGCAGCGTCGCCGACACCGGCGCGTGCTGAAGGGTGAATTCGCTCGCGGCGCCCGCCACCCCGTCGACGATGCGCGACAGCGCGGCCGACACCTCGGCGTCGAGGGCCGTGCCGAGCGGGATGTACGCCCCGCCGTTGCCGATGACCACGCAGGCCGCGAAGTTCTCGACGTTGGGGCACTGCGCGCGCGAGAAGAGGTTGGCCATGCCGAAGGTGAGAAACGCGCGGTCGGCGTACCACCGCGCGGCAGCGCGCACGCGCTCGGGCCCCGTGGCGCCCCACCGCGCGAGGTCGCGCGAGAAGTAGCGCCCGTCGTCGTTGGTGCCGATCTCGTCGGTGACGAAGAACGCCGCGCGCGTCGCGCCGGGCCGGAAGCTGCGTCGAGACATCGGGTCGGCGGGCGCGCGGCGGTCCATCACCTCGGTGGTGACGACGCCCGCCGCGACGGGCTCCTCTTCTTGCCCTTCGAGCGGATAGGGCGCGAGGGTGTCTTCGCGCTGGTCGCGGAACGGCCGGTAGGTGACCTGCCACGCGAGCTGCTGCGGGCCCATCGGGTCGGCGCCGCTGATCCACCCGAAGCCGGGCGCGTCGAGGTCGAGGCCGTCGCCGCGACTGCCCGCTTGCATCACGCCGACGCGAAAATCGATGCCCGCGGCGTTCATCTCGCGGAAGAAGCGCTCGGCCGTGTTTCCGAGGCGCTCCTGGTCGTCTTCCATCGAGCGCGACGTGTCGACAAGCCACAAGAAATCGGCCGTGACGGTGCGCGTCGCCGTGGTGCGCTGGCACGTCACGTCGAGCGATGCGGCGCGCTGCGCGAGTCCCGATGTGTTGGTGACGTCTTGCAACCGGTACGCGGTCGCGCGCGCGGGGTCGTCGAAGGCCGCCTCGGGCGCCGTCGCGAGCAGCATCACGGCGCGCCGGTCGCCCGGGCGCAGCACGGTGGTGACGTCGATCACGAACGCGCGCTGCGTGCTGAAGCCCTGCTCGTAGGGGCCCGGGTTGAGGCCCGTGACGTCGCGCGCCACGCGGTCGCGCACCACCGCGGCCGTCGTGGGCAGCGCCGCCACGCGAAACGACGATCGGCGATAGCGCAGCCCCTCGTGGGTGCTCCCCTCGCGGCCCACGAGCACCGGCGTCGCGCCGAGGGCGCTCACCACGCGGCCCTCGACCTCGCCCGCGGTCGTGTCGAGGTCGCGCGTCGCGGGCAGCTCCCACACGAGCGCGGCCACGTCGTCGGCCGCATCGTCGCTCGCCACGATGCCAGTGCCGTCGGCGCCGCCCGCGTTCACGCGCGGCGTCGACCACACGCTCTCGAACGCGAACTGCATCGGCGAGGCCGGCAGCGCCACGCGCGCGGGCTCGACGAGCGCGTACTCGGGGCACAGCGGGTCGGCGGGGTCGGCCACGATCGACACGGGGCACTGCAGCGCCTCGCCTGTCGAGAGGGTGTAGGGCGTGGTCACCGCGACGTCGTAGCTGCCCGTCACGTCGGGCGTGATGCGCGCGTTGCGATCGCCCGTGTTGCTCACCATCGCGCGCGAGCGGGCGGGCGCCTGGCGCACGGACCACACGTAGCCCGCCGTGCGCGGCGCAGCGTCGTCGACGTCGAGTGCGAGCGGCACCTCGACGCCCACGCGCGTGCGCACCCGCAGCGGACGGCACGTGGGCTCCACGGGGGCTACGTCGCTCACCGACGCGTCGGCGGCGAAGCGCAGGTCGCGCAGGCCAGTCTTGGAACCGCACGCGCTCATGAGCGCGGCGCACACGACGATCACCCTTCGAAGCATAGGGGCCGAGTGTATGTCAGACCGTGATCTGCGGGGCCCCGCGCACATCACGAAGCGCACGCAGCACCGCGTCGTGTATGCGTCCGTTGCTCGCGAGCAGGGAGCCCGCGCGCACGTCGACGGTGTTTCCGTCGAGGTCGCTGAGCGCGCCGCCCGCCTCGAGCACGACGAGCGCGCCCGCGGCGACGTCCCAGGGCTTGAGCTTCGCCTCCCAGTAGGCGTCGTAGGTTCCCTCCGCGGTGAGGCAAAGGTCGAGGGCCGCCGAGCCGCAGCGGCGTACGCCCTGCGTGCGGCGCGTGAGCGCGCAGAACTCGCGGAGGTTGTTCTCGTCGCGCGTGTGCGAGTCGTACGGAAACCCCGTCGCCAGAAGCGATTCGCGCAGCTCGTCGGTGCGCGACACCCCGCACGCGACGTCGTTGCGCCACGCGCCGGAGCCGCGCGCGGCGCGGTACTCGACGGAGAGGGCGGGCGCGACCACGGCCGCGGCGAGGGGCGTCGCGCCGTCGAGCAGCCCGATCGACACGCAGAAGAACGGGTGCCCGTGGGCGAAGTTCGTGGTGCCGTCGAGGGGGTCGGCCCACAGCACCGGACGATCGCCCGAGGGGGCTCCGCCCGACTCTTCGGCCACCACGTCGAAGCCCGGCAGGCGCTCGCGGAAGCGCGCGCGCAGGAGGTCTTCGCTGGCGCGGTCGAAGCGCGTCACGAGGTCGATGGCGCCCTTGTGCTCGATCTCGACGCCCGTGCGCCAGCCCGCGTGCACGAGCGCGGCGGCCTCGCGGGCGATCTCGATGAGCGTGCGCGCGACCTCGTCGAGGTCGTGGGAGGAGAGGGTGTTCACCCGGGGGAGGGTTACATCCCGCCGGCGAGGAGTTCGAGGATTCGCGTCACGCCCTGCGTGATCGACGACGGGCCGACGCCCGCCACGGAGCCGTTGTACTTGTTGACGATGCGCATGGTGCGCAGGTCGACGACGAAGAGGCTCTCGCGGACGCCGTACGTCATGAGGGTTCGGGTCACGCGCTCGTCGGGCGGATCGATGACCGCGGTGACGGGGATTCGGTAGGTGTTGACCCACGCGTCGAGCTGCGTGCGAGGTACGGGACCGCCCGCGTTCGACTCGAGGATCTCGACCACCACACCACCAGCCTGGAGCACACTCGGACCTTGCGCGGCCAAATCACGGGCCGCGTTTCTGCAGCCGGGTCAAAAGAACTCGGAGACGTGCACCAGGGCGAACGCGCGCCCCGTCTCGCGGACCGCCTGCATCGACGTAGGACCGTAGGGGAGCGTGGTCGAGACCGCGGAACCTTCGAGGTTCGTGTAGCCCTCCCACGAGAGGTTGGCGAGCACGTTGCCCATGCGGTTGCCGTAGGGCCCCGCGGGGTACGGGCCCACCGTGGGCGCGGTGTCTGCGGGGGCGACCACGTCGGGCTTCGGCGCCGCGTCGGGGCCCTCGGCGACATCGACGGGCGTCACCAGGTCGGCGAGCGCGACGTCGGCCGGGAGGGCGTCGACCGCGGCCGCGTCGGGCGTGGTGTTCGACGGCGGGGCGACGTCCGTCGAGCACGCCGCGAGCGCGACGGGGAGCGCGCAGAGCGCAGAGAGGAGGCGAGATCGGGTGCGCATCGAAGGGATCACCTCTGGGGGCGGATACCGAGCCAGGTCACGAAGGAGATGCCCGTTCCCGGGTCTGTGGTGACAAACATTCCGTCGGCCGAGACGCGACCCGTGGCCGCGACGATCGCCTGCCCCGCGGTGGGCGGCGCGCGCACGATCTCTTGCCCGAGCACCACGAACTCGACGGCGGTGTTGGGCGCGAGGCCCGCGCGGTTGGCGACGCGCACCGCCATGGGCCGATCGGCCAGGAGGTTGAACGGCGCGAGCGCCCACACCGCCGCGAGGCCCGCGTCGCGCGCGAAGCGCGGGGCCTGCGCCATGGGCACATACACCGCCCGCATCTGCTGGCCGAGCGCGCCGAGGAGCGCGTCTTCGACGTCGAACTCGAGCGCGGTGCCAGGCGCGACGGTGAGCGTGACGTCGCCCGCCGTGAAGGTGCCACCCGCGGTGGTGCTCGGGAGCATCGGGCCCATGTCCTGGTAGCGCGGCACCGCGACGGGCTCGGCGAGGGTGACCACGCCGTCGACGGGCGCGGGCGAGGCCACATACAAGCTCCCGTGATCGGGCCGCCCGTGCACGAGGAGCGAGTACACCGACGGGTCGATGAAGGTGCCCACGTCGAGCGAGAAGTTGCCCATCGCGTCGGCGTTGGTCGCGAAGCAGATCGCGCCGCAGTAGGTGATCACGCCGTTGCCGAAGGGCGCGCCCGTGAGGTCGACCGCGCGGCCGCGCACGCGCATCACGCACGACACGTTCGAAGCGTCGGGGCGCACCGCGCAGGGCGGCACGTCTTCTTCTTCGAGCTTGTCGGGGGCGACGTCGGGCGTCGCATCGCGCGGGGGCGCGGCGGCGTCGGGCGCTGTTGACGTGGTGCCGCACGCCGCGAGGGCAAGCGCGAGGAGAGAGATGCGAAGGGGAGTTGAGAGCATGCGTGTCGCGGCGGCGACTCTACGCCCGACCGCGACACGAAGGGAGAGAGATCAGGGTGCGATCGCGCTGACGCTGAGCACGTAGGCCGGGACCGCCTCGGTGGCGACCGGGGTGGCGGCCGCCGCGTCGTTCACGCCGCGGATGCAGACGTAGTAGGTGCCCGCCGCGAGGCCGCCGGCGAAGGCCTGGATGGCGCGCCCGCCGTCGACGTGCGAGCACGAGCCCGCGCCGAAGGGGCCGTTCTGCTGCGAGATGCCGCGCACGGTGGTGCCGTTGGGGCTGTACACGTCCATCGCGATGCGGCCGCCGATGTTGACGGGGCAGCGGCCGTTGCCGTCGGACACGACGGCGACGAGGCGACCCATGGCGGGCACGGTGACCGCCGCGCAGTCGACGTCGAGGCGGCCGAGGGCGCCGCGGATGAGCGTCGGCGCAGTGAGCGCGCGGGCCATCACGTCGGAGGGGTTGTTGTTGGGCTCGGTCTCCATCGCGGTGCTGGCCGCGCAGGTGCCGGCGTTGAACGCCGACGCGAGGCAGTACTGCATCGCCGGGCAGACGGTGGTGCCGTTGACCGGGTCGCAGGCCATGCCGGCCGTGACCGCGCGCTGGCACACGCCGCCGCTCAGGGCCGAGCCGCTGCAGGTGAGGCCCGCGGCGCAGGGCATGTCGCCCGCGCGGCAGTCGGCGCCGACCACCGAGCCGTCGGGCTGGCAGGTGCCCATCGTCTGGCTGCCCGTCGCGAGCACGCACGAGAAGCCCATGCCGCAGCGGGTGCGGAGGCGGTCACACGCCGCGCCCATCATGGTGCTGACGGTCGAGCAGAGGCCCGCGCCCGTGGGGCTGCTGCAGGTGAGGGTGCCCGTGCAGAAGGGCTCGGCGGTGTTGCACGCGCCGCCGGCCTGGCCGGTCGCGCCGCAGATGCCGTTCTGGCGGTCGGTGAGGTCGTTGAGGTAGCAGGTGTCGGCGTCGGGGCACTGCAGCGCGGGGCCGCAGGGCATGTTGGTGGCCGAGCGGCGGAGGCACTGCTCGACGGCGGCGGTGCCCTCGCCGAGGGTGATGCACTCGAGGCCCATGTCGCAGCGCGTGCCCGACGCGCGGCAGCGCGCGCGGGCGCCGGCGCCGTCGGCCACGCAGGTGCCGATGGCGGTGCCGCCGTTGGCGGTCACGCAGGTGGAGCCCGTGGGGCAGACCGAGCGGAGGGTGTCGCACTCGCCGCCCATCGTGGCCGCGGCAACGCAGTCTTCGGCGCGGGCGGGGTCGATGTCGGCGGCGCAGACGAAGGGCGCGTCGCAGCGGCCGCCCATGGCGCCGGCGGGGCGGCAGTCGGAGCCGAGCGTGGTGCCCGCGCGGCGGCAGGTGCCCGTCGAGGCGCCGAGCGTGGTGGTGGCGCAGACGAAGCCGTCGGGGCAGCCGGTGCGCTGGTCGCACGCGCCGTCGGGCATCGCGGTGCCGACGCACACGCCGGTGGCGCCGGCGCCCACGCAGGTGAGGCTCATGTCGCAGCGCGGCTCGCTCGTGCGGCAGAGGGAGCCCGCCACGCTGCCGCGCGTGCGGCAGCGGCCCGCGTCGCTGCCGACGGTGTCGGCCACGCAGTCGAGGTTGGCGTCGCAGCGGTTCGCGAGGCCGTTGACGTCGCAGACGGCGCCGGCGGCCACGGCGGGCAGCTCGTTGATGGTGAGCTCGAAGGCGCCGCGGTCGATGGTGGTGGTGCCGTCGCCCGGCGGGTAGAAGCCGCCCACGAGGATGAACACGCGCGTGCCGGCGGGGAACACCTCGGTGGTCACGAGCGACGAGACGCGGCGGTCGGGGCGCGCGGCGTACTCGGGGTCGTCGTCGTTACAGACCGCGGCGGCGAGGGTGTTGGCGCAGGTGCGGGTGACGTAGATCACCGTGTCGAAGTTGCGCGGCGTGCCGGCGTTGGTGGTCGAGATGCGCAGCGAAGCGGCGGCGGTGCCGGTGGTGTACGCGTACACGAGCTGACCCGACATGGGGACGCAGGTGCGGTTGGCCGTCGGCGGCCGCACGGGCGAGGTACCCGTCGGGCGGCCCATGGTCTGATCCATCCACGCCTGGGTGTTGTTGCCCATGACCGTGGTGGTGTTACCAGCGCGCATCACCGTGGTGAACGGGAGGCGCCCGCAGGTCATGCCGCCCGCGTCGGCGCGGTCGGTCGCCACGTCGGCGGGGGCCACGTCGGGGCGGGTCACGTCGGTCGGCGTGGTGTCCGCGGGGACCGTGTTGTCGGTCGGGACCACCGTGTCGGTGCCGGCGTCTGCGGGCGCCGGGTTGTCGGAACCACACGCTGCGAGCGAGCCGCTCACTGCGAGCAGGCCTGCGAGAGTCAACCGCTTCATGGACATCGTCCTCTTCGGGGCAAACGTTCGACGCCCCGCGTTCAAGAACCGTGGAAATGGGGCGGCGGAGTCTCTCAAACCTGCACCCGCCGTCAAGGGACCGTCACACGAACGGGACATCGCGCTGCGATGCCCTTCGTTGTGGTTTCGATCGCGGCGGAACTACACTCATCGGCCCCTCATGGTCAAACGTCTCGTCTCTCGACTTCCCACATGGCGCGCGCTGGGCCTCGGCGCCGCCCTCGCCGCCTCCTTCGGCGCGGGCGCCCTCGCCGAGCGCACGGCGACGGCTGTTCCTCCGCGCGCGTCGGCCTATCGCCGCCTCGGGGTGCTCTCGCAGGTGATGGCCCACATCGAGAACAGCTACGTCGACCCCGTCGACGAAGACCGCCTCATCGACGGCGCCATCCGCGGCATGGTGGGCACCCTCGACCCGCACAGCTCGTACCTCAACGCCGAGGAGTACGCGCTCCTCGAGAGCGACACCACGGGCCAGTTCGGCGGCGTCGGCGTCGAGATCGACGCGCGCGGCGACTACCTCACCGTGATCGCCCCCATCGCGGGCTCGCCCGCGGCGCGCGCGGGGGTTCGCGCCGGCGACGAGATCTTGCAGATCGAGGGGCGCGACGCGCGCGGGCTCGACGTCGATGAAGCGGTGCGCCGCATGCGGGGCGCGCCGGGCTCGCACGTGCGCGTGGTGCTGCAGCGCCGCGGGCAGGCCGACCCGCTGCGCCTCGATCTGGTGCGCGAGGTGGTGCACGTCTCGAGCGTCGAGTCGCACGTGATGGAGGGCGGCGTCGGGTACCTCACCATCAGGAGCTTTCAAGAGCGCGCCGCCGACGAGGTGGCCCGCGCCCTCGACGACCTCACGCGCGCCTCCAACGGCCGCCTCGAGGGCCTCGTGCTCGACCTCCGCAACGACCCCGGCGGCCTCCTCGACGAGTCGATCTTCATCGCCGACGAGTTTCTCGCCGACGGGGTCATCGTCTCGACGCGCGGCCGCGACGGCGCCGCCCAGGACGAAGCGCGCGCCCACGCCGCGGGCACTCGCCCCGACTTTCCCATCGTGGTGCTCGTGAACGAGTACACCGCGAGCGCCGCGGAGATCCTCGCGGGCGCCCTCCAAGACCATCACCGCGCCACGCTCGTGGGCACGCGCACCTTCGGCAAGGGAAGCGTGCAGACCGTGGTCGATCTGCCCGACGGCGGGGCCCTCAAGCTCACCATCGCGCGGTACTTCACCCCGTCGGGGCGCAGCATCCAGGCGCAGGGCATCGCGCCCGACGTGCAGGTCGAGCAGGTGACCCTCCCCGACGAGCCCGCGGCGGGCGCGCCCGAGGCGCCCGAGCGCGAGCGCGACCTCGACCAGCACCTGCCCAACAACGAGGCCAACGACCCGGCCCCCGTCGAGGCCGTCGGCAGCGAGATCCGCGACCTCCAGCTCCGCCTGGGCTACCAGCTCCTGCGCGGCATGATCCGCGCGCGCGCCGCGGCGGCGCACCCCCCGCCCCCCGCCGCGTCGCCTGCGCCGCGCAACCCCACGCTCTTGCGCAACTGAACTACAGCGCGCCCGAGAACACCCGTCGCGCGGGCCCCGTCATGCGAACGCGCCACGTCTCGGGCTCGATCACGATCGCGAGGTCGCCGCCGTCGAGCGTGACGCGCACCGCGTCGCCCGCGCGCGCCCGGCCCTCGCGCACCGCCGCCGCGGCCACCGCGCACGCGCCGGTGCCGCACGCCTGCGTCCACCCGACGCCGCGCTCGTGGACGCGCACGCGAAACCCGTCGCCCTCGGGCGCCGCCAGCTCGACGTTCACCCCGCGCGGAAACACCTTCAGCGCGGTGACCTCGCGCACGAGCGCCGTCACGTCGCCGCGCGCATCGAACACCACCCCGTGGGGGTTGCCCACGTCGACGGCGACCACGCGCTGCGGTCCCTCGTCGGCGCGCACGGTGAGCTCGTCGGGCTCGACCCGCGCGACGCCCATGTCGACCTCGACGGACCACGCGTCGCCGTCTCGCGCGCGCAAGAGAGCGGGCCGCGGGCCCGCGTCGCTCGCGACGGTGACCACCGCGCCCGCGTCGAGGCCCTCGCGCGCGGCGGCCCACGCGGCCACGCAGCGCACGCCGTTGCCGCACATCTCGGGGCGCGAGCCGTCGGCGTTGAGGATCACCATGCGCAGCGACAGCGCGTCGGTCTGTTCGACCCACAGCAGCCCGTCGCCGCCGACGCCCGTGTGACGGTCGCAGAGGCGCCGCGCGAGCGCAGGGGTGAGCGCCGCTTCGGGCCACTCGCGCGCGTCGAGCACCAGAAAGTCGTTGCCGAGGCCCTCGTACTTTTCGAATCGTCGGGTCATAGAGGCTTCGCCCGGGTGGCGAGTGAGAAGGCCGTGGTGCTCGCGTGGCAGATGGCTACCGCGAGGGCGTCGGCGGCGTCTTCGGGGGGCGCCTCGGGGAGCCCGAGGATCGCGCGGATCATACCGTTGACCTGGTCTTTGTCGGCGCGGCCGTTGCCCACCACGCTGCGCTTCACGAGCGAGGGCGGGTACTCAAACACCGTGAGCCCCGCGCGCGCCGCGAGGAGCATCGCGACGCCGCGCGCGTGACCGATCACCAGGGCCGCGTGCGGGTCGCGGTGAAAGAACGCCTGCTCGATGGCCACCACGTTGGGGCGCACCTTGCCGATGGCCGCCTCGAGCACGTCGGCGATCACGCGCAGGCGCTCGGGGAGCGGCGCGCTCGCGGGCGCCCGCGCCACGCCGTGGGCCACGTGCACGTAGCGGCTGCCCTTGCGGTAGACCGCGCCATACCCGAGGCGGTGCGAGCCCGGGTCGATGCCCATCACGATTTCTTCTGCCACTGTGGGGAGCGCCGTCATGAACCACATCGCGCCAGGGCGCAAGATGGCGGCGCGCGGGGATCTCAGCGCGCGCGAGAGAGCGTGCGGCCCGCGGCGGCGCGCGCGCCCGGGAGCACCACGGCGTCGGGCACCTCGATGATGTCGTCGGGCTCGAGGTCGATGGCCACGACCCCGCGCGATGGGTCGCCCCCCGCGGTGAGCTTGCTCCACGACGGGATGGCCATGAGAAAATCGGGCACGTCCTCGTTGGCGGGCGAAGGCATGCTGGGGCGTACCGCCGACTGGTTCGCGGGCGCGATGGCGTCGAACATCATGTCGAGCTCGTCGCGGGGCTGCGCGCGCGTGCGCGGCTGCTCTTGCGCGGCGCCCGTCCACGGGTCGAAGAGCTGCGCGAGGCTGCGCTTCTCACGGGGCTGCTGCGCGAAGGGGTCTTGCCACTCGCGCTGCGTGGGGCGCACCGAGAGGGGCGGCGGGGCCTCCGACTCGATGGGGCCGTCGATGAACTCTCGCAGCGCGTCGAGGCGCTCGGCGTCGAGGCCGACGAACTCCACCGTGAGGCCCGGGCCGTCGGGGCCCTCGCTCGCGGCGCGCACCACGGCGCCGATCACGAAGCAGTCGTCGACGATGGGGTGCCGCACGATCAGCGAGAGGCCCTCCCCCACTGCGAGCGCTACGTCGGAGACGATGAACATCCCCCCCGCGGCCACGTCGCGCATGTAGAACTCGTAGAGGTCGTCGTCGGAGGCGATCTCGAGCTCGAGCGACACCTCGGGCGGAGGCAGCGCGCTCAACGCCGGCGCGGCGAGCCGCACCTGATCGATGTACTGGCCGATCAGCCGCTGCGCCTCGCGGTCGAGTGCGTAGAACTGCACGCCCACGCCGGGCGGGCGGCCGTCGGGGTCGCACTCCGTCGCGGTGTTCACGGCCATGCCGTGCACCTCGAGGGGCTCCGCGCGGCCAGGCAGGGGGATCTCGAGGCGCACCAGCTCGCGCAACGGCGGCTGGTCGCGCGTCACGAGGAAGAGCCCGCCCTCGCTCACGTTCCAGGCGTGCACCGTCTCGACGGTGCGGCGCCATCGCAGGGTGACCGTGAGGTCGACCCGGTACCGCGCGTGAACCCGTTCTTGTGCAGTGCCCATCGGTGCGTCGTCTCCGTGCTGACTGCCTACGGTCATCTCAACGGTTGCCCGGGGGCAGACCTTGAGGGCCAAAAAGCGTTGCGGACGGGCGCGCCGCGAACGACACTCGCGCTCCCGGCGCCGTCGCCCCGGTGAGTACCCAACGACCATGCACCCCGACGAACCTACAAATTCCTCCGAAACGACCGCCGAGCCCGTGGAGACCGCGGCGCCCGCGGCGCCCGCGCCCACCGCCCCCTCCGACGACCCGGAGACGGTGCGCGCCCTCGCGCGCGACACCCTCGCGTGGTGCCGTGACAACCCCGGCGCCGCCGAGGCCCTCCCGCGGCTCAACACCGTGCTCGAGCTCGTGCACGACCCGGCCCTCTCGAAAGATGTGCTCGCCGCGGGGTCGGCCGTCACGCGCGCCGTCATCGCCGACGCGTCGCCCGCGCCCGCCGCGCACGCCCACATGACCGTGCTCATGGCGCTGCTCCTCGAGTACGAGCCCACCCGCGACGGGGTCGACTCCCTCTTCGTCGAGTGGCTCCGGCACCCGAGCTCGTACGGCCCCGCGCACGCCACCCCCGCGACGTTTCAGCGCGACACCTTCGTGCAGCGCCTCGGCGACCTGCTCGGCTGGGGCACCCTCGACGTGAGGTCCGACCGCGACGCGCTCACCCGCTTCGCCCAGTGGGTCGACACGTGGGCCCCGAAGAACAAGTTTCGCGCGAAGCGCGCCCTCGACGCCGTGCGCCGCAACTTTCCCGCAGCCGACGTCTGGAACGTGATTCGTTTCCCTCAGGGCGGCGAAGGCCCCCGCCGCGAGCAGGAGCCTGGGCACGCGCAGGCTCCGGGTCAGGGTCACGGCGGCTCGCGTCGCGGCGGTCGTGGCCGCGACCGGCGCGACGGCAAGCGGCCCCCGGGCGCCGCCCCCGCGGCGAACACCCCGCCCGCGCCCAACGCTGCCCCAGCAGAGAACGCTCCGCCCGCTCCGGGCGGCGGCGACGCCGGCGATGAGAAGCCCTGACGAAGAGGCGCTGTGCCTCGGCATCTCGCGCGAGGCCGTCGAGGTGTACCGCGCGGCCGACGTGATCGACCTGCACGTCGACACCTTCATCTGGACGCGCATCTTCGGCTACGACATCTCGAAGCGCCACGACGCCGGCCCCTTCCCCGGGTGGTTCGCGCGCCAGGTCGACGTGCCGCGCCTGCGCGACGTGGGCGTCACCGGCGCCACGTGGGTGATCACCACCAACCCGTTTCGCACGGCTGACGGGCGCGCCCACGCCTTCACGCGCAACCTCGACCGGCTGCGCGCCGACCTCGCGCGCAACCCCGACGTGGCCGTGGTGCGCAACGCGGCCGAGTACCGCGCCGCCCGCGCCGAGGGCAAGCACGGCGCCTTCATCGGCGTACAGGGCGGCAACGCGCTCGACCGCAACGCCGATGGCAGCGCGCTCGACCTCATCGCCGACGACCTCGTGCTCCGCGTCACGCTGGTGCACCTCACGAGCTCGCAGCTCGGGGTCACCAGCTCGCCGCTGTCGACCTTCGGCGGCGGCGACGGCGGCCTCACCACTCGCGGTCGCGACTACGTGCGCGCCCTCAACGCGCGGAAGATCTTCGTCGACCTCGCGCACATTCACCGCAAGGGCTTCTTCGACGCCCTCGCGGTGCACGACCGCTCGCAGCCCGTGCTCGTCACGCACACGGGCGTGTCGGGGGTCACCCCGCACTGGCGCAACCTCGACGACGCGCAGCTCCGCGCCGTGGCCGACCTCGGGGGCACCGTGGGCATCATGTACGAGGCCGGCTTCGTGGGCGAGTCGCGCCTCTCGAGCCGCCTCGACGCCATCGTGCGGCACGTGAAATACGCCGTCGACACCGTCGGCGAAGATCACGTCTCCCTCGGCAGCGACTGGGACGGCATGATCGTCACCCCGCGCGACATGACCACCTGCAGCGAGCACCCGCGCATCGCCCAGAAGATGCTCGACCTCGGGTGGAGCGCCGAGCGCATTCACAAGGTGCTCGGGGGCAATTTTCTGCGCGTGGTCGAGGCGCTTCGGGGTTGACGTGTGCGCGCTCGCGCGGTGAAACCATCACCTCGCACCGCGAAGGTCGCGGTGCTGTACGGAGGCAATCGACGATGGCGATCAACATCAACAACGCTCTGGACAAGGCCTACGAGGGCAAGAGCCTCAAGGAGCTCGTCGACATGCCCATCGAGGGCTTCCAGGGCGTGAGCGAAGAGACCGGCAAGGCCCTCGCCAAGCTGGGCCTCAAGACCGTGCGCGACCTCGCCGAGTGGAAGTTCGTCGTCTGGGCCCAGGCCATCGTGGCCCTCGCCAAGACCGAAGAGTAACGCCCGCTCTCCCCGGCTCGCAGGGATCCGTATGTGATCTCGCGCGCGTTCTTCGGGCTTCTCTGCCCGCCGTACGTCATCGAATCTACGTTTGCGTGCGCCTCTAGCGGTGTGGGGCGATCTCGCGCAAACTCCCGCGCGGAGCTTATGAACGCACGAACGATCGCGTG
>CANMAT010000026.1 GCA_947494865.1 Deltaproteobacteria bacterium | reverse complement strand
GTTGTTCACGCACACGTGGTCGGCCTGACAGCCAAACTCGCTGGCGCCCGCGTCGGCCCGCTCGTCGGCGGGGCAACACCGCTGACCCGCTCCGCCGCACGGTCCAGCGGGCTTGTCCGGGTGCTCGAGCGCGCACGACATGAACGCGCACGAGAGGAGTGCGAAAAGGAATGTTCTCACCGAGTTCATCACCCGGGAGAGTACCACCACACGGTGAAAAATTGATCCCGGTTTCTCGGCGCCCGGAGATATCCTCGGGCCCTATGCGATCGAAGCGAAGCGGCTCCTTTGTGCTCGCGAGCGCCCTCGTGCTCGCGCCTGTCACAGCGCGTGCGCAGTTCGTCGAGCGACTCTCGCTGGGCCTCGAGGGCGCCGCAGGCACGCAGCTCCTCGAGCCCCAGGCCACCGAGTACGGCTTCGGCTTCTCGGGCGGCGCACGCCTCGCGCTCCGCGTCGCGGGTCCCCTCGCGATCCAGCTCTTCGGGTCGTACTGGAGCTGGGGCTCCAACGACGCGCAGCTCGCGGGGGGCGTGCTCACGGCCTTCGGCGGTGGCCTTCGCCTCGCGCCGTGGATCGGCAGCGCCGGGCGCCTCGTGGTCGACCTCGACGTGGGCTTCAGCATCACGGGCGCCAACGATCCCGCCGCGGGCACGCTTCAAGCTTCGGGGCTCCTGCTCGGCGGCGGCGTGGGGTGGCTCTTTCCGCTCGCGCGCGCCTTCTCGCTCGGCCCCATCGCGCGGGTGAACTACCTCACGAGCCTCGAGTCGGTCTCCGCGGGCGACCGCGACCGCACGCTCTTCTGGACCTTCGGCGTGAGCTTCACCTTCCACGGCCCGCGCGTGTCCACGACAGCTTCACCCGAAGAGGTCACCGAGGCGCCCGCGCAGCGCCGACGGCTCTCCGAAGACACCGACGGCGACGGCGTGCCCGACGCCACCGACCGCTGCGAGGGGCAGCCCGAGACGCGCAACGGGTTCCAAGACGACGACGGCTGCCCCGACAACGTGCCCGACCCGAGCGACACCGACCGCGACATGCTCTCCGGCGACGCTGACCAGTGCCCCAACGAGGCCGAAGACTACGACGGCTTTCAAGACACCGACGGCTGCCCCGAGGCCGACAACGACAGCGACGGCGTCGTCGACGCGTCCGACCAGTGCGCCGAGCAGGCCGAGACGCGCAACGGCTTTCAAGACGACGACGGCTGCGCCGACGAGAACCCCAACCCCGGCGCCATGGTCGACGGCCAGCGCATCGCCCTCACGCAGACGCTCGTAGTGCGCGGTGGCCGCGTCGAGGGCACCGGCGAGGCGCTGCTCACCGCGGTCGCGCAGCAGCTCGCGTCGCACCCCGAGATCCGTCGGGTGCGCGTCGAGTGCCGCAGCGACGAGGGCGGCAACGACCACCGCAACGAGCGCGCGTCGACCGAGTGCGCGCGCGGCGTCGTGCGCTCGCTGCGCCGCGCGGGAGTCAACAAGCGCCGCCTCCAGGCGCTGGGCGCGGGCTCGCTCCACGCGGCCGCCGGGACGCCCGCCACGCGCGTCGATTTCGTCATCGTCGACCCCGCGGGCCCCGTCGCGACAACCGCTCCCACCGCGGTGACCGCGCCCGTCGAGACCGAGCCGTCACGCGAGGAGGGCCGCGGGCGTCACGGCCGTCACCGCGGGTGCCACGGCGGCCATCGTCGCCGTCACTGATCGTGCGCGTGCGGCGGCGGGATGGTGGTCATCCCGTCGCCTCGCTTGCGGGTGAGAATGGCGTGCGGCGACACGCCCATGAGAACGAGCGGCTCGTCGGAGAGCGAGAACTCCACGATCTGGCCCAGCTCGACGGAGACCGCGTTGCGCGAGCCGTCGGCGTAGAGCCTCGCGTCGCGCATCTTATTGCGAACGCGCAAGCTCTCGTCGGGGTGAACGAAGCCCCGCACGTGCTGGTACTCCGCGCCCGGCGCGAGGTACGGCTCGCGCACCGCGTACTGCAACATGCGCGAGCGAAAGGGCATCGGGCGCCCGCCCGCGCTGCGGATCGCGGCGGTCGAACCGGCGGCGGTGGAGACCCACAAACCCGACGATTTCTGCTCCTCGCACGCGCCGCCAAACTCGAGAATGTACTTCGAAGTGATGGCGGGCACCGGGTGGGCGAAGAGCACGTCGTTGAGCACGCGGCGCTGCACCACGGCGCCGTCGACGGCCACCTGCATGCGGGCCGCGCGCACCCTCGCGACGCGCCCCTCCTCGATGGCGACGAGGTGCTCGCGCACCGCGCCCATGTAGGTGCCGCAGAGAAACCCGACCGAGTCTTGCGGCGCCGAGTTCACCCCGAGCATCGGCGTGTCGCCCACCGAGTGGCTCACCCACATCAGCGTGCCGTCGCCGCCGACGGAGATCACGAGGTCGAAGCCCGCCACCTCGCCGATGCGATCGCGCTCGCGAAAGGTCGCCCTCCAGCCTACGTGGTCGATCGCGGCGCGCACCTCGTCGACGGTCTGCGCGTGATGGGAGTCGGCGCGCAGCAGCCGCGCCACCGTGGCGTCGTTGCGGTCGAGCAGCGCGATCACGCGCGCCACCTTCTTCTGCCGCACGTAGAGGTCGTAGGCGCTTCGCTTGGAGATCACGAGCACCCGGCGGGCAGCGGACATGGGCACGTCACCCCCCGCGCGCGATGCGGCCCTTGAGCCGATGCAGCGCGAGCTCTGTCTTTGCGTCTTCGATCACCCCTTCGGCGGCGCGCGCGAGGCACTGCGAGAGCGGCCACCACGCGACGCGTGCGCGCGCCTCGAGCACCCCGTCGCCCTCGGCGCGCACCTCGGCGTGCGGGTCGGCCACGCGCGCGCAGAGCAGGTGGATCTTCTCCGCGCACAGGCCCGGCGAGAGGAACACGGGCACCCCCAGCGCTTCGAACGCGCCCGCGGGGAGGTCGAAGCCTGTCTCTTCGAGCGTCTCGCGGGCCGCGCACGCGCGCACGCCCTCGGGGCCCTTCTCGTGCGCCTCGATGAGCCCCGCGGGCATCTCCCACAGCTCGACGTCGACGCGCGCGTCGGGCACCACGAGCTCCCGCTGCTGGCGCAGCGCGAGGGGAGGGCGCAGGGCCGCGCGCACGCACACGAGCGGGTCGTCGGGCGCGCCGTCGCGCGCGGCGAACAGCACGATCACCACGGCGTCGAGGGCGCGCCGGTCGACCACGTCGTAGGGGTACACCTCGCTCACGGCGCCGTCGTCGTAGTGGGACCGCAGCCGAAGTCGGCGCACCTGAATGAAGCCGCCGTCGCTCGGCACGCTGCTCGACCTGTCGTCGACGATCTCGATTCGTGTGCTCATGCGTGAGTGCGCGAATGTATCCCCGAAGGGATCGCTACGGGAACATCGCAGGCGCCCGGAGGCCGTCGCCCTCGTCGAATCCGCAGGCGAGGTTCATGCACTGCACGGCCTGCCCCGACGCGCCCTTCACGAGGTTGTCGATCGCGCACTGGGCCACCACGCGGTCGGCCCGGCGGTCGATGAAGTAGGCCACGTGCGCGCGGTTGCTCCCGCGCACCCAGAGGGTGTCGGGGAGCGCTCCGGCGTCGAGCACGGCCACCGAGGGAGAGCCCGCGAAATACGCCCGCGCAGCGGCGACGAGCGCGTCGACCTGGAGCCCCTCGAGCGCGGGCCGCGCGTACACCGTCGAGAGGATGCCGCGGGTCATGGGGGTGAGCGTAGGCGTAAAGGTCACCGTGACGGGGACGCCCGCCACCGATGAGAGCGTCTGCTCGATCTCGGGCGTGTGGCGGTGCGTGCCGGCGACCTTGTAGCTTCGCACCCCCTCAGAACTCTCGGGGAAGTGCGTACTCGTCGCGGGCGTGCGCCCCGCGCCCGAAACGCCTGACAGCGCGTGCACCACGAGGTCGTCGCTGCGCACCATGCCCTGCGCGAGGAGCGGCAACATCGGGAGCGCGCTCGCCGTGGGGTAGCAGCCCGGCACGGCCACGAGCTTCGCGCCACGCAGTGCCTCGCGGTAGAGCTCCGGCAGCCCGTACACGGCTCCTTCGAGGAGCGCCGGCGCAGCGTGCGTGGCGCCGTACCACAGGGCGTACACGCTCGGGTCGCGGAGCCGAAAGTCTGCCGACAGGTCGAGCACCGTGAGGCCGCGCTCGCGGAGGGCCCGCACGCACTCGATCGAGGCGCCGTGGGGCAGCGCGCAGAACACCACGTCGGCCTTGCGTGCTACGGCGTCGGCGTCGAAGGGCTCGATGGGGAGCTCACACACGCCCGCCAGCGAGGGGAGCACCGAGCTGGCGCGCGGCGTGAGCTTGTCGCGCGCGCAAAGGGCGGTGATCTCGACGCGGGGGTGGCCGAGGAGCAGGCGCAGCAGTTCGGCGCCCGTGTAGCCCGTGGCGCCCACGATGGCGACGCGGACACGTTCCGGTGCAGACATGGAGGGATACTCCGTGACAGAGATGTCGGACGAGAGAGTGGGATAGGGGGGAGACGGGAGCGCGGCGCGGGAGAGGCGAACGCCGCTCCCCGACGATCAGCGCTTGGAGTACTGGAAGCGCTTGCGGGCGCCGGGGCGACCGTACTTCTTGCGCTCCTTCTTACGCGCGTCGCGCGTGAGGAGACCCTGGCGCTTGAGGGGCGTGCGGCGCTCGGCGTCGGCGCCGGTGAGGGCGCGCGCGATGCCGAAGCGAACCGCGTCGGCCTGGGCCGCGAGGCCACCGCCGGCCACCGTGGCGGAGACATCGTAGCGACCGAGCGCCTCGACGATCTCGAAGGGCTGAAGGATCAGCAGCTGTGAGGCAGGACGCGGAAAGTACTGGTCGTACGGCCGGTTGTTCACGAGGATGTTCCCCGAGCCGGGACGGATGTACACGCGCGCAACAGCAGTCTTGCGCTTGCCGGTGGCGTAGTGGCGTTCGGTCTGGACGGTCATAGAATCTGTTGCCTCGATCAGAACGTCGACGGGAGGGACTTCGGCTGCTGCGCGACGTGCGGGTGGTTCCCGTCGGCGTAGAGCTTGAGCTTGCGGGCCATCTGGCGGCCGAGGGAGTTCTTCGGGAGCATCCCCCGCACGGCCTTCTCGATCAGGTAGGTGGGCTTGTGCTTGAGCATGTCGCCCGCCGAGCGAGCGCGCATACCGCCCGGGCTGCCCGAGTAGTTGTAATAGAACTTGTTGGTGAGCTTATCGCCGGTGAGCGCCACCTTGTCGGCGTTGACCACCACGACGAAATCGCCGGTGTCGATGTGCGGCGTGAACGTGGGCTTGTGCTTGCCACGGAGAATACGGGCGATGTCACTCGCGATGCGCCCCAGGGGCTTGTTGGTCGCATCGACGATAAACCACGACCGGATGATCTCGGCGGGCTTCGCGGTGTAGGTGCCTTGCATGATCAACCTTCCAAAACGTTGCCGGGCTGCCGACGAGCCGTCGGGCCATCGGGAGGGCGGGAGGTTACAGACATCCGTTTCAGTGTCAAGACACTGCGGACAGGTAAGACGACAGTTCTTTCAGAAGTGCCACGACAGATCGACGGAGCGCGGACCCACGGCGACCTGCACGGTCTCTTCGCGGGGATGGCCAACGATGACGAGCACCACGCCCGCAGCAGCCAGCACGCCGCCGGCGATGAGCAGCCCGTTGGTGGCGCCCGCCAGAGCGTCTACCGAGCCGCGCTGATCGAGCGCCGTGGCGTTGGGGCACACCCGATTCGGACACGCGGCCTCGAGGTCGGCGAACTGGCCGTTCGCCATCACGCCGGTGATCACCCCGCCCACGAGCGCGGCGACGCCTACGCCCGCCGTGACGAACCCGACGGTGCGCAGCGGGTTGGGGCGGAGCACCACCTCGGTGCGCGGCGGCGCCACGACGGGCGCCTCGACGGTCGGCGCGGCCGGCGCCTCGATCGGCAGGCGCTCGGTGGCACCCGGGGAGACGTTGATCACATGCTCGCGCTGCGCGCGGCCCGGTACCCGCTCGACGACGCGGTGCTGCCCCGCGTCGATGAAGCGCACGGTGTTGTACGAGGTGGTCGGGTAGGGCTGCCCGTCGAGCTCGATCACTATGGTGCTCTGCATCGACGAGGGCACCTCGACCACGAGGTGGCCGATGCGCGTGTCGAGGCGCGCGAACTCGCGCTGCGCCTCTTCGACGGCGCTTCGGAACACCGCGGGCGCCTCGGGGGGCAGGCGCTCCTGGCTGAGGCGCTGCCACGTCTCGATCGCTTGCACGAGGCGCGGGGGCGCGCTGCGCTCGTACGCGATGGCCAGATACTTGAGGTGCACCGGCGCGTGAAAGAGCTGCTCGGCGCGCTCGAAGCGATCGATCACCGTGGGCCAGTCGGCGCGCTGCTGCGCCGCGATGCCCTCGAGCGCGAGCGTTCGTGCGGTCTCGCGGTTGGCCGCGTCGGAGGCCGCCGCGGGCGCGGGCTGGGCGTTCAGAGAGGGGGCGAAGGAGAGGGCTCCCACGAGCGCGACGACTCGGACACAGTGCTCAGCGGGTCTCATCGAAGCGAGGAGATACCCCCGTTCGACACGCACTTTCAACTACGAAACTAGTACCCGAGCGGGTCGCGGGTGTGGGAGGGCGTGCGCGGTCGCGTGCGGGGTGTAGTGGTCGTGCGCTGCGTCGCCGCGCCTGCGTCGCGGCTGTGGTGACGCACCGCGACGGGCGCCTCGACGACAGCCGGCGTCTCGGGGGTGCTGGGCGCCTCCGGTGGCGCTGCCACGGCTGCGTCGACCGCGGCGGGCTCGGCGACCGCAGCGTCGGGCGTGGCAGCCTCAAGCGCGGCAGGCTGTGCTGCGGGCTGCTCAGGCTGCGCAGGCGCCTCAGGCTGCGGAGGCGAGGCTTCGGGGCGCGCGACCGGGGGCGTGGCCGGCCGCGCGATGGGCGTGGGCGCCGCGGGGCTGCCACCGAAGGCTGCGAAGCCGATGCCTCCGAGGGCGAGCACGCCGACCGCGGCGGCCGCGAAGAGCGTCGTGCGAGGCTTGCGCGCGGGCGGGGGCTCGTCGGCGGTGACGGCGGGGGGCGTGGCCCAGGCCATGTTTGTGGTCGCGCCGGGGCGGGGCCCCGAGGTAACGCCGGGGCCGGTGTTGTTGCCAGGGCCCGCGTTGTTCATGAGATCGGCCGCGTTGAACACGGGGATCGCCATGGTAGGCGGGAGGCCGTTGTCGTCGGAGCTTTGCGAGGGCCCGCCCTGCATCGACGGCGGGCCGAGGGGCGACGCGTGCGGACCGCTGCCGACGCCCGACATGGGGTGCTGCCCGCTCTTGATGCCCGGCGCGGCGTGCGGACCCGACTGAAGGCTCGGCGGCGTCGGCGGGGGCCCGGGCTGAAACGCGCCCAGAGACGGCGGCGGGGGCGCGCCCGTGGGGGCCATCGTAGGGGGGCGCAGGCGGTTGAGGTCGCCCTGCTTGTTGGCCTCGGGCGCGGCCGGCGGAACGGGCGGGCCGAAGGCGTCGGCGATGGGGGCAGGCGCCGCGGCGGGCACGTTAAAGCGCCCCGTCTGCGGGCGCGTGCCGACGCGGTTGAGACCAGCGGCCGGGAGGGGGGCGGCCTTGGGGTCGCCGCTCAACTGGAGCGCGGCGTTGACGGTGGTCTCACCCTCGTCGTCTTCGTCGGCGAAGGTGGGCAGCACGCGGGCTCCGCCCTCGAGTTCATTGATGGTGGCGCGCACCTCTTCGAGCATCACGCGGGCGTTGGCGAAGCGCTTGTCTTTGTCGTACGAGAGCGCCTTGTCGACGATGTGGGCCACCGAGGGGGGCACGTCGGCCATCACCGAGGAGATGGGGCGGGCGGCCTGCGTGGCCACCATCACGATCATCTCCTGGGTGCTCTCGCCCGCGTGGGGGGTGGCCCCCGCGATGAGGGCGAACATCGTCGCGCCCACCGCGTACACGTCGGTCTGCGGGCCCACGGAGTTCATCTTGCCGAGGGCCTGCTCGGGCGACATGTACGCGGGGCTGCCCACCACCATGCCTGCGCGCGTTGCGGCCACGTTCGAGTTGCCGTCGCTCACGCGAGCGATGCCGAAGTCGAGCACGTGCACCACGCCGTCGCGCGTGATGAAGAGATTCTCGGGCTTGATATCGCGGTGAATGATGCCGCGCTCGTGGGCGTTACCCAGGCACTCGAGCACGGGGATGAGCATCTTGAGCGCCTCGAGCGGCGGGAAGCGCTTCTTCTTTCGCCGGGCCTGCGAGATGGTCTGCCCCTCGAGGAGCTCCATCACCAGAAAGACCGTTCCGTCGGTCTCGTCGGTGTCGTCGTCGAAGACCTTCACCGCCGCGGGGTGGTTGATCTTGTTGGCGACGTAGCCCTCTTGCACGAGCCGCGACGCGAAGTTGGTGTCGTACATCAACGTCGGGTGCAGCATCTTGATGGCGACCTTGGACCCGTTACGGTGCGTCGCCTCGTAGACCGCGGCCATGCCGCCCACGCCGATGAGCCGATCGAGCGTCCACTTGCCGCGGAGCAGTCGGCCCACGCGAGCGCGGGCGTGAGTCGTCAAAGGATCTTCTGCCATGGTGGTGTGTTCTTCCCAGGGGCGGTTCGCCGGGAGCTTAAACCCGCCTGAGCTGCAAACGTTAGCACGGCTGCCCGGCTACGTAGAACGCGCGTCCGAGCTTTCTGACGCGCGGCGTTGTTCGCTCTGGGTAACGGCGCGAGGGGCTCGCGCCATGAGGCAGGTCACTGATCGGCGGGCATGAGGTTGAACGGGTAGGTGACCGTGACCGGCCCCGAAGACTCGGGGACGGGGAACGTCCACCGGCGCACCGCGTTGGCGATGCAGCCCGAGACCGAGGCCATCCCGAGGTGATCCTCGGCCACCGCCGCCATGAGCACCGCGCCGCCGCCCGCGATGACGAAGCGCACCGACACCCGACCCTGCGCCGTCGCGTTGATCGACAGCCCCTGCTCGTAGCAGCGGTTCACCTGCCCGATGTTGCGCAGCACCACCCGCCGAATCGCCTCGGGGGCGATCTGGCCCGTGATGTCGGGCGTCGACGGGGTGGCGCGGGGGCCGTGCGTGGCCCGCGGCGCCGCCGTGAGGGTGCCCCGCGTGCGGCCGTACTCGCAGCGCTCACCCGGGGGGCAGCTGCCGTTGCCCAGGGTGCCCAGCGGGCCCGTTCCCACGCCCACGTCGTGACCGCCGCCGCCTACGCCCGTGCCCACCGTGTCGAGGCCCGCCATGCCGAACGAGTCGCCCACGTCGGCGCCGTTGATGTTCCCGTTGGCGTTGCGGTCGCCCGTGCCTGCCTCGGTCATCTCGCCCCACGGCGAGACGATGCCGCTGTGCGAGCCCTGTGACGTGGCCGTGGTGCCGCCGAGCGCCGCGAAGATGCCCCGGTTGGCCACCGCCTCGCGGGCCGACACCTCGCGGGCGACGTGCGGCCGCTCGCCGGTGCGCTGAATCTCGTACCGGCGGTTGTGCGCGCGGCTCTGCCGATCGCCCATCGCGCCCGCCGCGCCCTGGTGCGCCGCGCCCGCGGGAGCGTCCGCCGCCGCTGCGGCCTCCTGCGGCTCGGCCTGCGCGATCTGCTCGCTCTGGCGCGCCACGAAGTCGCGGAGCTCCGCCAGGCGCGCGTCGCGGTCTTCGCCCATGAGCATGCTGCTCTCCTGCGAGGCGAGGCGCATGAGACCCAGGAAGGCCGCCATCGCCAGCACGCTGCCGCCCAGCGCGCGGCGCAGCACCGGGTCTTTGCGGGTCACCTCGGCGAAGCGGCGGCCCACCGGCACCATGCGCGCCATCACCGTGAGGCCCGCGAACTCCATGCGGTACCGGCCGCCGACCACCACGCCGATCTCGTGGGCGCCGTGCACGCTCGACGAGGGGCGCGCGATGCCCTCGGCGATGAGCGTCGCGAGGTCGCGGCGCACGCCGTCGAGCTCCACCTCGCCCTGCGCGCCGGGCATGAAGACGAAGCGCGTCGCGCCGCCCTCGCGCGCCACGATGGGCGCCTCGTCGCGGCCCAGCACCGCGCCGTCGACGACGAAGCGCGAGCCGTCGTCGAGCACGGTGTGGTCGACGAGCGAGAAGCCCTGCGCGTCGTTGAGGTGCGCCACGTGGAGCACCGAGCGCTCCCACAGCACGGTGATCTCGACCGCGTTCGCCGACGTGTCTTCGACGTCGGAGGGGTTGAGCGCGCTGCGCTTGACGAGCTGGTAGACCGCCTCGGTCTCGGCCACCGGAGCGGAGAGGGTGAAGGCGGGCTGCGCGGTGCGGGGCGTCGTCATGGCGGTGAACCTCAGTGTCCGCCGACGCTCCGTTGCGTCGTGCGGTCTGCGGGGTACGACAGGGCTCGGCCCGCGCGGTTCCCTCAAAAAGGCGACGGCGGCGATCAGCCCGCGTCGAGCTTAGGGTCGCGATAGAAGAGGGTGATCGTGATGCAGTGGTAGGCGTCGTCGCTCGACTGCGTCACCACCCGGTCGCCCACGCTCGCCTCGGGGTTGTCGCGCATCCACCGCGTGACCCGGTCGCCCAGCGCCTCGCGGTCGTTCGCCGTCGTGGCCGAGAACACCTTCACACCGTTGAACGACATCGCCGCGCCCCTCCGAACCGTGCCCGCGCGAATCGTACTGCAGTCCCCGCGGGGCAGTCACCCCTTGCGCGCGGCCCGCGCCACCGCCGACTCGTCGACGTCGTCGCGCGCGATCCCCTCGAGCGCCTCGCGCAGCGTCTCGCTCGCGCACGCCTCGGCCGCCACGCGGACGCGCGTGCGATCGTCGGGGTCGCCCGTGGTCACGAGCGCGAGCGCCGCGCCCATGCGCCGCTCGGGCGTGGCGTCGGGGTCGCCCAGCGCGCGGGCCAGGTCGTCGCGGGTGAGACCCACCGCGCGGTACGCGCCGCCCGTGGTGAGCGCCTGCAACGCGGCGCGCCACTCGGCGAGCGGTCGCCCCCCGCGGTCGAGCATCTCGAGGGGCGCGTAGGAGCTCCCGGTGGCGCGCGCCATGGCCCCGCGAATGAGGTCGACGAGGCCCGCCGTGCGACCGAGGTCTCGGCGCGAGTGCGTGATGAGCACCATCGAGCCCGCGCGCTTGCGCAGCACGATGTCGTTGCCGTGCCACGTGTCGACGGAGGCCAGCTCGCGGTACGGCACGAAGCCGTTGGAGAACCCGCGCTTCCACGACACGCCGTCGGCGCCGACGGTGACCTCGGCGGGCCCCAGGATGCGCGCCCCCAGGAGGCACGCCACCGTGAGCAGCCCCGCCCCGAGGGCCGCCGTGGCGGTGCCGTCGAGGTGCGTGAGGATCGCGAACAAGAGAAACATCGGCGCGCCCTGCAGCAGCACGAAGAGCACCGTGGCGAGGCCGTAGCCGAGTCCGTCCCACCGGCCGCCGAGGAGCACCCGAACGGCCCGCTTGCGCGCGTTGATGCCCGCGGCCGACAGGGCCGCGTGGCCGTCTTCGATCGATGACAGGTCGCCCGTGATGACGTCTCCGTTGGCGCGCAGAAACTCCACCGCGGCGCCCTGGAGACCGGGCACCACCCATCCCGCCGTGACCTCTTCGCCCGCCACGGTGACGCGCGAGCGCGGACGCTCGACCACCAGCGACTGCGCCGACACCTCGAGCACGCCGGCCTCGGCGCGCCCGCCGCCGGCGACGTAGCGCGCGTACACCAGCAGCCCGACGGTGAGCGCCACCGTCGGGACGATCGTCGCCGTGAGCGCCCCGAGCAGCACCCCCAGCGCGATGCCGCCCGCGAAGACCCCCAGCGAGGCCACCGTGGCGCGCGCCGCGAGCGCGTGGCGCCGAATCGAGAGGCGAGGCGAGGCGAGGCGGAGCGTCGTTCCGGCTGCGGGGGTCACTGGCTACGAGGATAGTGCCAGCGCCCCATCGGAGACAGCCAAGACCCGCGCGATTCCACTATCTTGAGCGGTGTTCGGCGCCGCGCGGGGGGGATAGACGCGGAAGGCTCGAGCCTTCGTCGTCTATCCCCCCATAGAGGGCGCATCGCTCGAGCGATGGGCGCGTCTGTGCGGGACAGACGGACCGAAGGGTCGAGCGATGGGCGCGTCTGTGCGGGATAGACGGACCGAAGGGTCGGGCGATGGGCGCGTCTGTGCGGGATAGACGGACCGAAGGGTCGAGCGATGGGCGCGTCTGTGCGGGACAGACGGAGCGCAGGGTCGAGCGATGGCTGCGTCTGTGCGGGACAGACGCGGCGACGGGGAGAACCATCGAGGGGTTCGTTCGGAATCAGCTACGGCGGAGCTTGAGGAGGTTGCGGGCCGTCCGTTCCTCTCGATTGTCGAGGCGATGGTGCCGCGGCACATCACAGAGGGGGTACACCGATGGTGGACTCTGCGAAGAAGAAGAAGCCCGGCGCTCTGAGTGTGCGGGGCGCGAGCGACGAGGCGATGAGGCCCGAGGCGACGGAGCAGCAGCCCGACGAGGGCGGTGACGACGAGGGGCCCGAGGCGCTCGTCGAGGGCGAGCGGAGCTACGAGGCCTGCCGCGCCGAGGCCGAGGCCATCGACGGCCGCGACGTGGTGAGCTTCAAGGGGAGCGCCGTGCTCGCGATGCACAACGCCCGCGTGGGCGTCGAGGCCGTGATGGCCCAGCGCGGGTGGTTCGAGGGCGACAAGGAGGCGCCGACGGTGTCGTTCGTGAAGGTGGCCGCGACGGCGGAGGCCGCGAAGGCCCTCGCGTTCGCCACGCGCCGCGCCGAACAGGTGGTGGTGAAGCGCTCGGACCTGCGCGAGCGGCTAGCGCGTGCCTCGCGCGTCCGCCGCACCCTCCTCCGGGCCTGCGACGCGCTCGTCGACGCGGGCGCGCTCGACGCGAAAGAGGTGGCGGCCATTCGCGTGGGGCGCGGGTGGTTCGACACGGTGCAAGACTGCATCGACCTCGCGGCGCTCCTGCGGCGCAACGGCGCGAAGATCCGCGGCAAGACGGCGGTGACGGCCGCGCAGATCAACGAGGCGGCCACGCTCGGGAGCGAGCTTCTGGCGGTGCTGCGCCCGACGGGGGCGAAGGCTTCGGGGGCGAAGGCCGACGCGCTCTCGGTGGCGCTCGACATGCGCAACCGCATGGCCATGGTGCTCGCGCGGCGCTACGAGCTCGTCGAGCGCGCGGCGGGGTGGCGCTGGGGGAGGGAGCTCGGCGAGCACGTCCCCGCCCTCCAGTCGCGCACCCGGGTGACGGCTCCCCGCGAAGAGCCGCCGCCTGCGTAGAGACCCCGCGCGACGCTTCTTCCGCCCCGCGAGCGTGCGGTGATACAACCGCGCTCGCCATGACCACTCCCCCGTCGTCTCGTCGAAGCCGCCGTGACCTGCTCGTCGGCGCGGCCGGCTCGCTCCTCGCGGGCGCGGTCGCGCAGGCGTGCAAGCCCAAGCACCACAGCGGTATCTCCGTGGGCCTCTACTGCTCGCTCACGGGCGCGCAGGCCGACTTCGGCATCTCGACGCGCAACGGCGCGACCCTCGCGTTCGAAGAGATCAACCGCGCGGGCGGCCTGCTCGGACAGCAGCTCCGGCTCGTGGCCGAAGACACCCGCGGCGAGAGCAACGAGGCCACCAGCGCCGTGACCCGGCTCATCGACCGCGAGGGCGTCGTGGCCGTGATCGGCGAGATCGCGTCGACCCTCTCGCTCGCGGGCGGTCGCGTGTGCCAGCGCAAGCGC